>CAZVDU010000172.1:0-7924 GCA_964625615.1 uncultured Pseudoalteromonadaceae bacterium
TATTTCAAGAAATTTTGCAGCTGGATGAGCACCATTTAAGTATCTATCTATCAGTTTTTCAAACGCCAGTGACTGTTTAAATTCTTCAGCTGATTTTTTTAATGCTATGTATACGGGCTCTAGTGCATTGTTTTTTTTAAGTGCTAAGTAACTTACGGATCTATCGTAAGTGTAAATACGTTTAATTGATGAGCAATCTAAACGTTGGTCTGCACAAGTTAATATGATGCCCATGTCTGAGAAAAAGAGGCTCGTTGAGCGTCCTCTTAATAGTGACTGAATTGCAACTGGCCAGCGATTAAAAGCCATAATGTTCTCTATATTTCGATCGCTTAGAATTTGATGCCTGTAATCATCACGAAGAACAGCAATACTACCCCATTTAGCAGCGCCCTCTATCGACTCAATAGAGTGAGCTCGTGTGTCGAGTGTATAGATACCTATGTGGTTTAAAGAGATGGGGGTGACCCAATAATAAGAGTCTTCCCTTGCTGGCGTTCGTGCCAAAGCAGATATAACGCTAAGTTGGTGATCTTGAGAACGTTTAAGGACTCGTGCCCATGGCAAGCTCTCAACCGTTAATTGGTATCCGGCATTTTGCAGTATTGCTCTGTTAAGTTCGATAGAGTACCCTTGTAGTTCTTGTTCTTCTTCGATCATACTAAAAAACGGCTGAGGATTTGTTAGAAGCTTTAATTCAATCTCAGAATGAGATCCTTGGGCAGTTGCAAAAACACTAGGCAATAACAAGGCAGCAAGCATTAATATCTTGTTGATATGTATCATTGAATACAGATTACCCTTATTCAACTGATGCCTCTTGTCCTCAACTTACTTATTTAGCATATACCCTAATGTTCAATTTAGGTATTAAACGCCCCGTAAAGAGTGAAAAAATACTCATTTTGCTTCAAAGCTTATTGGTTGTTGAAGGTGATGACTCAATATTGACATGTCAACCGCAATACTTTTTACAAATATTCACAATTTATTTACTCCTTAAGAGGCGCTTTCCTATGTGAGTGATAAATTATGAGAGATACAACCTCTATTAGAGCCTGTTTACTTATCCGGCGTTGGGGGAAATTACGTAAATTGATTCGGTGGTAAATTGTTAAAGCAAAATGTGCTGGTTGTGGACGATGAATACTTAGCTCGGCAATCAGTTAAAATGATGTTGGAAAAGCAAAACGGCGTGGGTGATGTTTTTGAAGCAGAAAACGGCTCTGAAGCGCTGAAAATTTTTGATGACCAGAGCCCTGATATTGTTTTTGTCGATATACAGATGCCAGGTATCAACGGTATTGAGTTGGCCAAAAAGTTGCCGAATCATTGTCATGTAGTGTTCGCTACGGCTTATGATGAATTCGCTGTAACAGCTTTTGAACTAAATGCTGTCGATTATCTATTAAAGCCTTTTGATGATGATAGGTTTGCCAAGGCATGGAGAAAAGTGCAGCAAAAGGCAAATGGTAGCTCATCTAAAAACACCGACTTCGAGCAAGTTGAAAAAACGATAGAAAGCCTTGGCGGCAATGAAAATCAACGCTATAGAAAACGCTTGATTATTAAGGACCCAGGCAGAATAAGGCTCGTTGATGTCGACAATATCAATTATATTTCAGGTGCTGGCAACTATGCAGAAATTCACTTAGTAGATTGTCAGGAAGTACTTCATAGAGAAACATTGACTGCATTAGAAAAGCAGCTTGATCCTGAGATCTTCGTACGGATACATCGTTCAACGATTGTAAGGCGTGAAAGCGTTATAGAACTAAGGCCTACTGAACGAGGAGATTACAGTATTGTTTTGAAATGCGGGAAAGTGTTAACTCTATCTCGTACACACAAAGGTAAGCTCAATATGTTATTGAGCTAACATGAAATACCCTCGAAACTCTAAGATTGTATAACCGGCTTTAACTGTTGAGACGCTTATTCTTCAGTAATTCGCGACTTAATCCGTCCATTTTTAACGCATCTCATGCAAACAAGAATACTGTTGCCGTCCAAAGAATCCCAGCCATACCTGCAGCAAAGCTAGCCGGAACTATTTGTGTTTTGACGTGATCCATCAAATCACAGCCGGTGGTCATCGAGCTCAGAATAGTGGTGTCTGATATTGGCGAACATTGATCGCCAAACACACTGCCATTTAGCACTGTGGCAAAACATACCGCCATGTAAAGCTCTGGATGGGCTAATCCTTGTGTTTGTGCTATCGACCAAGCGAGTGGAAGTGCCAATGGAAAGGCAATAGCGTAAGTTCCCCAACTTGTTCCGGTAGAAAAAGCGATGACCATTGTCATCAATTGCAACAATACGGGTAATGTCCAGAAAGGAAGTTGCTGACCGAGCAACTCTACAAGATATAAACCACCCCCTAACTGTTTGCTAATAGCACCAATCGTAATAGCTAGCATCAAGATTACGGAAGCAACTACAACACCTTTAATACCCGTGCCAAAGCCATCTAAAAGGTCACCTAGCTGCATGCCTTTAGATAGTGCCATAAGCATACATAATCCTAATGCTGATCCAAAAGCCCAATTAATTTGTGGTGACCCCGTAGTTATGAATGTACCAATAGCTACAGCGATGAGAAGCATTATAGGAAGAACAAACTCTAACATGCTCGGTGTGTAATTCTCAGGAACTTGTGTTGTTTGAAGCTCCTTTGCGCTGAGAGGTTTTGCATTGGGCGCATCTAGCTCGCCTGTGGTGCGGGCACGCTCGATGGCTTTACGTAAAGGTTTTCCTGCAAATGTATTGATATTTAAACTGATCAGTAACGTGCCTAAAACGGCCAAAATACCATAAAAACTGAAAGGCACACTGCTAAAGAAAAAGGCGATGCGGTCAGATTCCGTCGCTAGAAATGATACGCCAGGTACAAAGATAAGTGCTTGTACATAAGCCGGCCATGCATTAAACGCAATCACAGATGCAATAGGTGAGGCTGTGGAGTCGACGATGTAACTCAACTCTTCATGGCTCACGTTTGCTTTATCGGCCATAGGCTTGACTGTTGAACCAACGAGAACCGTACTCATGGTACCACCTTGGAAGAAAAGAACACCTAACATCCAAGTAATTAGTTTTGCAGAGCGAGGCCCTTTTACAAAATGCTCTGTCATATAGGAGGCAAAAGCTTGCGCAGCGCCGGTTTTGCTCCAAAGGCCCATCAGCCCGCCAAGTAACCAAAGATAAAGGAGTAAAATCCCAGCAGCAGACGTTGTTGCCATGTTCGGGATAAGAACAGCGTCTGTGATATCAAATCGGCCTAACATAAATGCACCAATCACAATGCCGCTGAATAGTGCGACAAGTGGCTCTCGTGTTAGCAAGCAAAGTAAGACAGCGACGAGGGCAGGGAGCAATGACCACAAACCATAATGAAAAACAGGTTTGATGAGTTTTAAGTTGTTAGGATCATTATTAAAATAAACCCATTGTTGGCTCAATTCTGGTTGCTGTATTGCCGCATCAAGTGCTTCTTGCCGTAATGATGAGCTTTCATAAGCTATGGGATTTTCTACAAGGATTTCTTTACCTCGTTGCGTATAAGCTTGTTGCCCGAGGTCATTTTGGTAGATTTGATAAGTCTGACTTTGTTCTCGCCAAGTTGGGTCTACGTTAAAAAAGACATGCAAAGAGCCTGCGAGGCTTAAAATGAGTATGAGAAGAGAAAGCCTATTGGCATTATTGAACATAGGAATATCGCTTATATTGATTCGTTGACAAGTCTATCCTGCCATCAAGATATAAGCCATTAGCTTGTTAACTCATTGTTTAAACTAATGTAAAGGCGTTTTTGCACTTGGGCCTGTTAAATATGTGGGATAGGTTGGCAGTAACATCTTAAGCATTGTAAGGTTATAGGCTAAATATATGAAATGGTGCTCAATACCTTCTGTTGAGGCTAGGATACTGAATGTTGACGGATTCCGTTAACGACTATTGCCAGGAAAACATAATGCTAAAAACCTTAACACTGCTTGCATCACTGTTTAGTGTTGCTGCCGTTGCACAAGATCGATTTGCCAACGTAGAAATTAAAACAACTGAACTTAATGGCAGTGCTTTTATGTTAGTTGGCGCTGGTGGGAATATTGGTGTCTCTGCTGGTGATGATGGCCTTTTGATTATTGATGATCAATTCGAGCCGTTGGCTGAAAAAATAGCAGCTGCACTGAAAGATATTAATAAATCACCCGTAAAGTATGTTGTTAATACGCATTACCATGGCGATCATACGGGTAGTAACGCTTGGTTTAAAGATAACCAGGATGCGACTATATTTGCTCATGACAACGTAAGGGTTCGGATGACTTTGGGAGCTGATGCGAAACCATCCAGCTTCCCTGTTGTTACTTATGATCAAGGCTTAAAATTCCATTTCAATGGTGACACTATTCATCTTAAACATTTGAATACTGGGCATACAGACGGAGACAGTGTTGTATTTTTTGAAGAAGCAAATGTGTTACATGCTGGTGATTTGTACTTCAATGACTTCTTCCCATTTATTGATCTATCAAGCGGTGGTTCAGTTCCTGGATTTATTGACAGCATCGAACAAATGGTTGCATTGGTCGACAACAATACACAAATCATCCCGGGGCATGGGGAGTTAGCGACTAAAGCTAATTTGAAAGAATATCTTAATATGCTCTATGCTACTCGTGATGCGGTTGCCAGAATGAAGTTTAGCGGTATGACACTTGAGAAAGCTATTGAGCAAGGCTTAGATGAAAAGTGGGCGCCTTGGGGCAACTTTTTCATTAAGGAAGATCGTTGGATAACGACGCTCTATCTTGGTTTGTAGTCTATCATGATAGAGATATAGAATGATAAGAGGCGCTACTTTGAAGCGCCTTTTTTGTATAAAAAACATGAGTAGTGATTGGTGATATGCGCGCTGTAGTTTATGAAAAATTTGGTCAGTTACCTTCAATTCAAATAATGCCTGATCCAGCACCAAGTCCTAATGGTGTGGTCATTAAGGTAGAAGCAACAGGTGTTTGTCGAAGTGATTGGCATGGTTGGATGGGACATGATGACGACATCGAATTACCGCACATCCCTGGACACGAATTTGCTGGCGTTATTACTGCTGTTGGACATAAAGTTCAGCGTTGGGAAGAAGGTGAACGTGTAACAGTTCCTTTTGTTGGTGGTTGCGGGCATTGCTCGCAATGTGTTGTAGGGCAACATCAGGTGTGCGATCAACAGTTTCAACCGGGCTTTACGCATTGGGGGTCTTTTGCAGAATATGTTGCCATTGACTATGCAGATGTAAATTTAGTTGCATTACCTAAAAGCATGCTTTTCACAACGGCTGCAAGCCTTGGCTGCCGTTTTGTCACCTCCTTTCGAGCCGTTGTCGATCAAGGGCGAGTTTCTGCTGGTGAGTGGGTTGCTATTCATGGCTGTGGTGGTGTTGGGTTATCAGCTATCATGATTGCTAATGCATTGGGCGCTAATGTTATTGCCATTGATGTGAGTGACGAAACTCTACTCTTGGCTAAGTCGCTAGGTGCTATAGCAACTATTAATGCATCACGGCAAACAGATGTTATTGATATGGTTCGTGAGTTAACGGGAGGCGGCGCACATGTATCAATCGATGCGTTAGGCCATCAAACAACTTGCTTCAATTCTATCAGTAATTTGCGAAAGCGCGGGCGTCATGTTCAGGTAGGGTTGATGTTGGCAGAACACGGCCTGCCGCAAATACCCATGGGCCAAGTGATAGCTAACGAGTTAGAAATAGTCGGTAGTCATGGTATGCAAGCGCATCGTTATTTGGCCATGTTTAACATGATCAGTGCTGGTAAACTTTGCCCAGAAAAGTTGGTTGGTAATACCATTAGCTTAAGTGGTTCTATTCAAGCTCTTACTACTATGGATACTGCTAATACCCAGGGCGTTACCGTTATTACCGAGTTCGATAAATAAACTTATCTTTTAAAGGCCGACTTGGTTCTGAATAAATGTGTATTAATGGCGTTATGATTCCCCATTTGGTATAGACTAAGTTCATCGAAACTAAAGGGTTATAAGGATTGTCATCATGTCGGATCAGATTGACACAGAGACACTTAAAAAAATACAAAGTTATGGTGCAGAGAAGCGTTATCAATACCTGCTCAAGCAAGTTGCACAACATCAAGAAGTGTGGATTTTAAAAGATGAGCATGGTTGCGTTATGCTTAATTCTGAGGATGAAGACTGCGTACCTATATGGCCTCATAAAGAAGCTGCAGAAGCTTGGGCGACTGAAGATTGGGAACAATGTAGAGCTGAATCAATTGACTTGGATACCTGGTTAAGTCGGTGGACGAAAGGATTAATTGACGATGAGATAGCTATTGCTGTTTTCCCCGATACAAATAGTGAAGGTTTAGTCGTCTATCCAGATGAATTCGAAGAGCAGTTAGGTAATAATAACGAAGGGTAAGTTTTTTGCTTGGTTGCTTCAAAAGTTCAGTACAAGTTAGTTAAAGCAGATATAAAGCATATATCCGCCATTATGAGCTGGTTAAACTCAGCAGAAGAAATGATGCTTTGGGGTGGACCTGGCCTAATTCATGGGTTAGATGAAAAAGGTTTTGCTGATCAAATCAGGCTTTATTCGGTTAGCTCTAGAACGCTCTTGGATCATCAAAATAACATTGTGGGTTTTGGTCAGTACTACGAGCGGTTAGATCGTATTCATTTTGGGAGAGTTGGCATTGCAAAAGGAGAGAGAGGTAAAGGACTAAGTCATATTTTAATGTCTATGCTGATCAATGAGGCAACACAAAACGATAATCGAGAAATGTCGTTATTCGTAATGAAAGATAATATTCCTGCAGTCAGGTGTTATGAGAAACTTGGATTTCATGTGGCAGAATATCCAGAGGCTATGCCTGGCGGTATGACGAATGTTGATTACAGAGTAAACGACCGGAGTATGGGTTAATTTAAGTCGTATAGATGATGGTGCGTCGGCGACTGTTTTTGAAGGGTTGTGAAGTGTTATGACTGAAAAGTGTAATCAAAACATCATTGAATCAAAAAGTCGACGTAAAGCCATTAAACTTGGCTTAAAGACGGGGGTTGCGGGTTTGGCTACGGTGGCACCATTTGCCATTGGTAAAGAAAAGCCTAAGCTTCGTATCCTGGGTACGCACGTTACCTTGCAAGAAGAACTGCGACAAAAAGCGATGCAAGATTTAGGTATTGATCTTGTTTATGAACCTAGGGGTAGCGCCGCAGTATTGCAAAAAGCCTTCATGTCTCCAGGCACTTTCGATTTATTTGAACAGTGGTCGAATAGCATACGTGTGTTATGGCGCTCAGGTGCGATACAACCCATTGATAAAAAGCGTTTAACCTATTGGGATGAAATAAACTCATTAACCAAAACAGGTAAAGTCACACCAGAAGCGAACATAGGCGCAGGGGACGCACCTTATCAGTTGTTACACATTCAAGATGGGCAGTTAAGCATAAAACAGACTGATCAAATAAGCTTTTTACCCTATGTTCACAATGTTGATTCCTTTGGTTATAACACTAAGTTTATAGAAAAAGGTGTTCCGTATGAGACTGAAAGCTGGGGCTGGCTACTAGACCCGAAGTACTCAGGGAAAGTCGCTGTGGTGAATGCTCCGACTATAGGTATCTTTGATTTAGCGCTTGCTGCACGTGCTCGCGGACTCGTTTCATTCAACAATATTGGTGCAATGTCAAAGGAAGAATTAGATCAGTTATTTCGCGTATTGGTTGACTTAAAACAAAAGAATCACTTTAGCGGATTTTGGACGTCAGTCCCTGAATCTGTGCGATTTATGAGAACTAATCGCGTTGTGATTGAAAGTATGTTCTCACCAGCGGTCTCGGCGCTAAATGGTGAAAACATTCCGGTCACTTTTGC
>CAZVDU010000173.1:0-7903 GCA_964625615.1 uncultured Pseudoalteromonadaceae bacterium
TTTTCCCTCAGCTGACTGACTCAGTTCGTTTACGAGCTGGTGTGAATAACTTGCTAGATGAAGATCCACCAATTATTACTACTTTTGGTGGTCCTAATGCTGGTGTAAACGTTGAAGCAAATACTGTTGCTGGTGTATTTGACGCCGGTGGTAGGTTCATCTTCTTCGGTGCAAGCGTTAGTTTCTAGTCTCTCAATTTATTGTGAAAGCCACCTTAAAGGTGGCTTTTTTTATATATAAGTAGAACAATTGTCAGTTTGAAGGTTTAATCGACATTAACTGATATTCGACGTCAGTTTTCTGGAAAAATATATAGGAATACCTATCATTAGTTCCTCTCGTGCTGTATCTAGCACTTTATCGAAAATATGGTTGTAAAAGAGGTATATATTGATGAGTCAGCTTTCAACATTAGCTCTTGAACAGCGCAAAAAAGGCAATAATAGTGAAGCTATTAGGCTGTATCGTGAACATCTTTTAGCCTACCCTGAAGACCTCTACGCCAAACATAACCTATCTGCAGCGCTTGGTGATATTGGCCAGTTTAAAGAATCCTCGAAAGTGATGAGAGGAGCGATTGGAGAAGGGCTAAATAAACCCCAATCTTGGTTAGTCTACGCGCGTTCATTATCTGGTGCTGGGAACACGGATGAAGCAGAGTCTGCATATTACTCAGCAATTTCATTGGAGCCTCTTAATGGAGAAGCTCATAAAGAATTATCTCAATTGATATGGATGACAACAGGGAATTATGAGGCGGCTCTAAAAACTTTGAGTGAATTCATTATAAACCACCCTCAATCTGTCAACTTGCAGGTGTTACGAGCCGAATTATCGGGTCAGATGGGTAATCATACTGAACAGTATCAATGGATGAAAAAGTGCTATGAATTATCTGATAAGCAAGTATTAATGCAATACTACTTAAGCAGGTCAGCATTAGCGAATGGCAGATTTCCTGAAGCTCTTAAGTACGGAGAAATAGTTTTTAAGTCATTTCCAGATGATTTGAAATGTAGTATTCATTACATCAATTGTTTATTGGCTAACGGTTCTCCAGGTAAAGCTCTTAAAGTGGTTGAAAACGCAAGAAAGAATTTCCCGTTAGATCAGCACCTGTTGGCTTTACAAGCTACGAGTTGGCGTTTGTTGGGAGACGAACGTTATATCCAGTTATACGATTACGATCAACTTGTGATGCAATTACCTTTGGGGGTTCCTCCGGGATGGAGCAGCCTAAATGCATACATAGATGACCTTGAAAAAGAACTTGATCAGGAGCATTGTTTTAAATCACATCCCTTTTTTTTATCAGTACGCCATGGCAGCCAAAGATCTTCAATCACATCATCTGATCGTTTGCCTATGAAGGCCTTTTCGGCAGCAGTGATTGAGCCTATGAAGCATTACATATCTAAACTCGAGGATGTGACTGAGGAAATACAGGATCGCAATACAGGTGCTGCAGAACTCCTATCAGCTTGGTCAGTAAAGCTTTTTTCTAATGGCTTCCATACAAATCATGTACACCAAGAAGGTTGGCTATCTTCTGCTTGTCATATAAGGGTGAATGGTAATTCAAAAGTAAACGAAGATCATGTTGAAAAGGCTGGTTGGTTTAAGCTCGGTGAGCCGGGTCCGGTATGCGAGCCTAAGCTACTTCCTGAAAAATACATTGAGCCAAAGAGAGGACATATAGTTATATTTCCTTCATATATGTGGCATGGGACCGTACCCATTAGAGGGGAGGTCGACCGATTAACTGTCGCTGCAGATTTCCAACCTGCATAAAGGTTTATACATATTGCTCCTGAATGTTTTTCTAAAAGTGTTAACGGTGTGAATTGGTATTGCTATGCCTTTAAGGCGACTGCTATCAGTGCATGAAAAGCTCTGATCTCTCAACAAATAAGAATCAGATGATTAAGTAAAAGTCTGTTATTGATTTGCTACCAGAAGGTTAGGTAAGTAGGAAAGCTGAAACTTAACAATGTCAAAATTCATCACAAAAAATTAACATTATTAAAAAAGGAGATCCTACCAGTTGTAATAGAATGATCTCACCCCTTCTATCATTCCCGAAAGTAGTTGACCTTTTTTTGAACGATAAACAAAATTAGGAATGGCCTTATATTGCGGTGTATTGTGTTAAAAGGTTCTACCACATCAAGTATTTAAAGCCGTCAGCAGCAATGGTGAAGGGTCTGTAAATTGTCCTAAATATCTTATTTATAATATATATTTGTGTTGTTACTCACTTCATATAAAATAGCTGATTGGTAATATTTTGACTCTAAAATATGTAACAAACATTAATTTATTGTAAATGTCTAACACAACGCGCTCTTGACAATTTTCCTCTATCCGTGTGAATATTCCGTCTGTAAGCGTTTACGACTTATGTATAGCGCTGTTATTCTAATTATATAAATCGATTTTTAAGCCTCTGGTTACACATCGTTCTTGATGTTTGTAACGAGTACTCAAAACTATGAATGGTTGGGAATTATGTCCATTATGAGCAAGAGAAACCAAATTGCTTCTACTGTATTTGCTGCTTTAGCGATAGGTAGTAGTCAAGTTGTTTCTGCAGATCCTCTTCAAGATCTACACAAAGAAGAAGCGAAAATTCACGCAACTGCAGCACAGTCGCAAAAGAAGGTGAACGCAATATACGAGCAAACACAAGAGTTGTTGTTTGAATATCGTGGTGTGGTTGACGAAACTGAAAACCTTAGAGTTTATAATGACTATCTAGCCGGTTTGGTAGCAGACCAACAAGCAGGCATTGATTCATTGCAAGCGCAAATTGATTCCATTGAAGAGACAAGGCAGAAAATTGTGCCTTTGATGTTTCGCATGATTGATAGTCTTGAGCAATTCATTGAGATTGATGTGCCGATTAACTACGAAGAACGTGTAGATCGTGTTGCTCGTTTGAGAGCTGTTATGACTAACTCTAACGTACAAACTTCAGAGCAGTTCCGTCAGGTAATAGAAGCCTATCAGATTGAAAATGAGTATGGTTCAAAAATAAGCTCTTACCAGGGTACACTTTCTTATGAAGGAACTGATGTAGCTGTTAATAATTTTAACTTAGGGCGCGCTGCTTTACTCGCTTTATCACTAGATCAAAAGAATGCATGGGTGTGGGATAACAATGCCCGTTCATGGGAAAAGTTAGGAGACGAGTATCTTTCATCAGCAATCACGGCAAGCCGTATAGCTCGTGGAACATTACCACCCGATCTGGTTAAATTACCAATACAGGCAGCGGAGTAATATCAATGAATAAATTAGTCAAATCTTTATTGGTATCTGTCGCAGTTACATTTGCCGTTCCATCAGTATTCGCCCAAGCGCCAAAGACACTTGATGATCTGCTTGATAGTGTAAAGAAAAATAGAGTATCTGAAGCTCGAATTGATGCTCAGAGAGAAGCAGCATTTAATTCAGCAAGAGCAGACAAGCAAGCGCTGTTACGCCAAGCTCAAGCAGATTTAAAAGCAGAAAATGATCGTGGTGACCGCTTAAGAAAACAATATGCTGATAATGATATTACGCTATCAGAAAAAGCAGTCGAACTGGACAACTCCTTGGGTACGTTGGGTGAAATGTTTGGTGTAGTTCGTCAAGCATCATCGGAGGCTTATGGTCGTATTTCTTCATCAATTATCAGTGCAGAATTCCCTGGGCGTGGTGAGTTCTTACAAGCTATGTCAGAGGAAACTGCAGGCCTTCCAAACATCAAGCAATTGGAAGATCTATGGTTTGCACTTCAAACAGAGATGACAGAGTCTGGTAAGGTAACTAAGTTCCAAGGTGATGTAGTTAGTTTGAATGGTGGTTCTGAATCACAAGAAGTAACGCGTATTGGTACTTTTAACCTTATCGGTAACGAAGGTTACTTAGCCTATAACCAAGACACAGGCCAAATTCAGCCTCTAGGTCGTCAGCCAGAAAGTCATCAAGTTCAATCAGCTGCTGACTTCCGTAGTCAAACTTCAGGTTTTCAGCCTGTATTCATTGATCCTTCGCAAGGTGCGGTACTAGGCTTGCTAACACAAAGAGCTACTATGGAAGAACGTTACCGTGCTGGTGGACTTCCTGGTTACATTATTACCGGTATGTTTTTCTTTGGTGTGTTAATTGCACTTTACAAGCTCATTACATTGACTATTGTTGGTGGAAAAATGAATGGTCAGTTGAAAAATACGAATAATCCTTCTGATAAAAATCCATTAGGACGTGTCTTGAAGGTTTATCAAGATAACAAAACTGCTGACGCAGAAAACTTAGAGCTCAAATTAGATGAAGCTATCCTTAAAGAGCTGCCTAGTATTGAACGTGGTGTTAATATTATTAAGATTTTAGCGGCTATTGCGCCATTACTAGGCCTACTAGGTACAGTTATCGGTATGATAGAGACGTTCCAAATCATTACTTTGTTCGGTACAGCTGACCCACGTCAAATGGCTGGTTCAATATCTATGGCGCTTGTAACAACAGCTGAAGGTATTATTGCAGCACTTCCATTGATACTACTACACAGTGTTGTTGCTGGTCGTGCTAAGTCTATTACACATGTATTAGACGAGCAGACAGCTGGCATTATAGCTGCTCACGTAGAGTCGGAGAGCGCTTAAATGTTATATCTGATTGGACTATGGGAGTCTGTCAGGGAGTTTATTGCTACCGGTGGCGACGTATTGTACGTTGTCGCTATTGCGCTCTGCCTCATGTGGGTATTGATGATAGAGCGCTATTGGTTTTTATCGGCTGTATTTCCTAAGCACAAAAAGCAAGTTATTGCTGATTGGGATGCACGTAACGATACAACATCATGGTACGCACATAGAATTCGCGACAGATGGATTTCAGAAGCAGGTGACAAACTTCGTCAACGCATGATTTTGATTAAAACACTCGTTGCCATGTGTCCTTTAATAGGCTTATTGGGCACTGTAACGGGTATGATTGCAGTTTTCGAGATCATGTCTGTTCAGGGTACAGGTAACCCTAGACTTATGGCAGCTGGTATATCGATGGCAACTATTCCTACGATGGCAGGAATGGTAGCGGCTTTGTCTGGCGTTTTCTTTAGTTCGCGTTTAGAAGCTAAAGTTAAAATGGCGCAAGAGTCATTAGTTAATAGCTTACCTCATCATTAGAGAGATTTTTTTATGGCTCGCAAACAGCGTGTAGAAGAGGAAGAAGCAGTAATAGATATGACGCCAATGCTGGATATCGTATTTATAATGCTGATTTTCTTCATTGTTACTACTTCGTTTGTAAAACAAGCAGGCGTAGAAGTACTTAAGCCCGAAGCAAAAACGGCAGTTAGGGAAAAGTCAGCCAACATTTTTGTTGCGGTGACTGAGGACGGTGATGTTTGGCTGGATAGGCGTAACGTAGATGTTGACTTAGTTGCAACAACTATTGAACGATTATTACAAGAACAACCGACAGATATAGTGATTGTTCAAGCAGATGAAGATGCGGACCATGGCGTAGTTGTCAAGGTGATGGATCAGATTAAAGCTGCTGGTATCAATCGAATTCTAATCTCAGCGCAGGACGGTTAATTTATGGGGCGATTAATAGTATCCATACTTGTTGGTGCAGTGGTCACCTTTTTCTTGTTTGTCTTAATGGCTGAGTTGATTTCCAACTCACAAACTGAACAAGAAGAGATTCCGCCACCACCAGTAATTGACATCGTCATGGAAGAGCCTGATGATTCAACGCAGACGCGTACACGTGTACCACCACCACCACCGCCGCCACCAGAGCAGCCACCTAAGATTCAGCCCACAGAACCTGAAGTAACCGAAGCGGATGGAGACGGTCTTAATTTTGATTTGCCATCTGTTGATGTTGGAGGTGCTTCTTTTGACATTGGTGCTCCAGGTGCTATAGGTAAGGATGGTGATGCAACACCCATTATTCGTATCAATCCAAAATATCCGATTGAAGCAGCACGAGATGGTCGAGAAGGTTGGGTTAGACTTAGTTTCACAATTAATGAAATTGGTGGTGTTGAAGATGTTAAGGTTATAGACGCAGAACCTAAGCGTATTTTTAATAGAGAAGCAACTCGTGCATTGCGTCGTTGGAAATATAAACCTAAAGTTGTTGACGGTACAGCCATTAGACAACCAGGTTTGGAAGTACAATTGGACTTTAAGTTGGAGCAATCATGATGAAACATTCAAAAAATCCATTTAAATCGTTATTTGTATCTAGTGCAATAGTGTTGACAAGTTTTGTGAGTATGGGGGTTAAAGCTCAACTTCCTGAACCGCCTGTCGTTTGTCCTGGTTATGAGCCGCAGCCGACTAAGATCGTTGGTGAACGCGTTGGTAAGAAGATTCAAAAAGCATTTGAGTTATATTCTGCTGACATGGCTGATGAAGCGCTTGAGGTTCTTCGTGAAGTCAAAACGAAAGATGAATTTGATCGGGCTTATACAGACAGGTTTATTGGTAATTTATTAGCTGTTCGTGAGGGTGGTCAAAAGGAAGCGCTTGGTTATTTAACGAGTGCAGCTACACCTGGAGTGCTAAGTGCCTCTGAGCAGGAAGTAACGATTAAAAATGTTGCAGACTTAAATCTCCAACAAGAAAACTTTGAAGATGCCATTGTTTGGTATGAGAAATGGTTAGATTACACTTGTAAAGAGAATGCGACGGTTTACTTAAGAATATCCAATTCTTATTATCAATCAAAGCAGATGGAAAAAGTTATCGAGCCTGCAGACAAGGCGATTGCTTTGTTTGAGAAGCCAGATAAGAACCCTTATATCCTCAAGATGTCTTCTTATGTTGAGCGTAAACAGTATGATAAAGCTAAAGATGTTGCTGAGGTAATACTTCAGATTTTCCCTGAAGAAGGACGTAATTGGATACAGCTTGGTTTTTATTACATGCAACTTGAAGATTATGGTAAGGCATTATCGACTTTTGAGATGGCTCATAATCAAGGTTTTTTGACGAAGGAAAGTCAATTAAAAGCACTAGCTCAGTTGTATGGAACTAATGAGGTGCCTCATAGGGCGGCTCTTATCCAAGAGAAGTATATTGGTAATGGTCTGATCAAACGTGATAGAGATACATTATCGGCTTTAGCTAACTCTTGGCACCAAGCAAGAGAGTATAGTAAAGCAGCTAAATACTATGGAGAAGCCGCTGCAATCGATAAAGATGCCAATTTATATAAAAAACAGGGGTCATTATTGTTGACTGCTGAAGATTATAAAGGCGCTGAGAAGGCCTTGAAAAAAGCGTTGGAATTAGGGATTTCTAATGAAGGGCAAACTCATATTGAGTTAATGCAAGCATACTTCTATCAGGAAGACTATAAGTCGGCCTACCAAGCTATGCTAAAGGCGAAGCAAGATAATGCTTCATCGAGGACTGCTAGAAGTTGGGAATCTTACATAAAAGAGAAAGCCAAAAATCGAGGGATTAACATCTAGTGACATAAAAAGGCTTCCTCTGGGAGCCTTTTGTTATTATTAGAGTGTCAAAAAGAAGTAATATAAGGTATATATTATTGCTAAGTTCGAATTCGGTTGCGTCAAGTTGAAAATTTTTGATCTATCTGAATTGTTCTTAACGTAAATTTAATTGAAATGAAATGTATGTATAGCGGGTCTTATGAATCGTTATAGTAATTCCGAAATTTACATTATTGTTAAACAAGTAAGGTTTTAATATGAAAAAAACTAACATCGCAACAACTATCGGCGCAGTGGTTATTGGTTCTTTAACTGCTGCAAGTGCTCAAGCAGACGTTAATCCGTTTGGTTTTCAAGAATTAGAAGCTGGTTACATGCAGTTTGCTGCTGAAGGCAAGTGCGGCGAAGGCAAGTGCGGCGGCGACAAAGCTGGTAAAGAAGGCA
>CAZVDU010000174.1:0-7779 GCA_964625615.1 uncultured Pseudoalteromonadaceae bacterium
GCGCTAGGTAACACCGTTTCTGAAGCGCAGAAGAGTGCTTACTCCTTGGTTAATGAAATTAAGTGGCAGGATATGTTCTATAGAAATGATATTGCTTATAGAGCCATATCGAGGGAACAATCTTAAGTTACTAAAGAGCCCACCAATTGATGGGCTCTCGCTTCGATTATGACGGTATTTGATTTGTCGTTCGAAGCGCGTAGGATATAGGATATAAATCAAATAAAAAACATAGGGATATCCTGATGAAAGCATGTCGATTTGCTGTCTTTACTTTCTTTTCACTCCTTTCTGCACAACTCTACGCACAAGACGAAGCTCTATCCGAAGAAGATCGAGCTTATGTAGAGTGGGCACAGACCCTGTGGGATTCTATCGAGCAACAGACAGGCGATATCACTCTACCAGGTAATGTCGCAACACTCGACGTCCCTGATACATTTTACTATCTAAACCAAAGCGATACCAAAAAAGTACTGACTGAGATATGGGGAAACCCTCCAGGTAGTGCAGAAGGTGTGCTAGGTATGATTTTCCCCGCTGAATCTACCCCTTTCGATAATGGGTCTTGGGGCGTCACAATCGAGTATGTGCAAGAAGGTTATGTCAGTGATGAAAATGCGGATGATATAGATTACTCAGAGCTGCTCGCTCAGATGAAGAGTGACACTGCAGACAGCAGCATACTAAGGGTTGAACAAGGGTATGATCCAATATCACTCATTGGATGGGCATCTCCTCCTTTTTATGACAAAAATGCGAATAAACTGCATTGGGCGAAAGAGATTAAATTTGGACAGAACGATATCCATACATTGAATTACAACATTCGAATATTGGGACGTAAAGGCGTTCTGGTACTGAACTTTATTGCGAGTATTGATCAACTGGAAGATATTGATAATCAGCTTGACTCAGTTCTGGCAATAGCAGAGTTTAAGGAAGGCTCTCGCTATGCTGATTTTAATCCAGATATTGACGACGTTGCCACGTATGGCCTTGGTGCGCTTATAGCAGGTAAAGTGGCAGCTAAAACAGGCCTTCTTGCTGCTGCCTTTTTATTCCTGAAAAAATTCGGCATTTTGATCGTCATAGGAATAGGTGCTTTCTTTAAAAAGATTTTTACCGGGCGAAAGAGTAAAAGTGATGCAGAAAGCAGCTAACACTTACTAGGGGTTGAGCGATAGCCATGTTTTGGTGGCTATCATTCAGTACACAAGTTTATGCTAGCCTCTTCATTAAACTATGCCACTCATGCTCAACAACGGGCATAACAGATAGCCGCCCACCTTTTTTCACTAAAGGCAGTTCTGTTATGTCAGACATGGCTTTAATATCCGTCAACGGCAACATAGCCTTAAACTTTTCAACAAACTTAACATCAACCATAAACCACCTTGGGTTTTCTGGTTTTGACTTGGGATCATAGTACTTAGCATCAGGGTCGAACTGTGTATGATCGTGATAACCCTCTTTGACCACCTCTGCCAACCCAACAATACCAACTTTATCGCAACTAGAATGATAGATAAAAACCTGATCACCCAGCTTAATGCTGTCACGCATAAAGTTACGTGCCTGATAGTTTCTTATGCCATCCCAGCAATCCGTTTGATTCGGGCAATTCGCTAAATCATCGATACTAAATGCTTGAGGCTCTGTTTTGAATAACCAATAGGCCATATTTATCCGCTCATTAAATAAACATTTCATGGCATTCTAATCAAAAATATGCGATTAATCTGCTTAACTTTACCAAAGAAGTGATGATGAGTGGCTAATACAGATAAACAGATAGGGTTACTGAGTCTATGATTGACGAAGTAAAACGATTGTCTCGCGGCGCACTTATTTGTGTCATTATCGCGTTTGCTGCTAACTTCCTCTCGCTAAGTTACGGTGTTCCAACCATGCTCTTTGCTCTGCTTTTGGGTATGGCACTTAACTTTCTGATGGAAAGCCCAACTTGCGAACCGGGCATCTGTTTTTGTTCAACCACACTCTTAAGGGTCGGTATCGCTTTACTCGGTATACGCATTACCATTGATGACGTTATGTCTCTTGGCTTGATACCTGTACTCGTTGTTATCAGCGGTGTTATTGCGACCATCCTATTTGGTGTTTTTGCCGCCCGTTTGCTGGGACTTGAAAACCGTTTTGGATTACTCGCAGGTGGATCTGTTGCCATTTGCGGCGCATCGGCAGCATTGGCTATCTCGTCGGTTATGCCGGATGATGACTACAATCGCCGTATGACGATCCTCACCGTTATTTCAGTAACCACATTGAGTACGTTCGCGATGATAGCTTATCCACTATTTGCGCAGTACCTACTATTGGATGAGCAACAAACAAGTCTATTTATTGGTGGAACAATACACGATGTCGCTCAAGTTGTTGGGGCTGGCTATAGTGTTTCTTCAGATGTTGGTGAGTTATCTACCTTCGTTAAACTCTTGCGTGTAACGTTACTGATCCCGATCGTATTTTTGATAGCAACTTTTATTTATCGTCCTCAAAAGACAGGCAGAGGTAGTCGGAAAAAATTAAAGGACTTTATTCCTTATTTTCTCATTGGCTTTATCTTTTTCTGTGCCATTAATAGTGCGGGTATAGTCCCAATACAACTGAAACAAGGCTTATCTTCTCTATCAAGTATCCTGCTGGTTATTGCTATCTCTGGCTTGGGTGTTAAAACATCATTGAAAGAAGTCGCTGCTGTTGGTTGGAAGCCTTTCGGCCTTATAGTTGCAAATACACTATTCTTAGCTGCTTTTATACTGATTGCGATATACTCTTCTTAGCTATACCGTTTCGCTCTCCTCTGGATTAGATATGTCTAAGCAAAATAAACAAACCTCTACCGGCATCCATGCACTTTATCATTCAGATCCTATCGCGGCTGATAAAAAACTATGGGGGCGAGATACAGATACATTGTCAAGAAGAGGGTTTATAAAAGGGAGCGGCCTCTCTGCGTTAAGCGCTGCATTGGGAGCTACGATACCCTTTGCGCGATTTATGCCTGCTGGATTGATTCCTGCTGCTTTCGCAGCAACTGATATACCTTTTAAGTTGGAAGGAAAAGATGGCCTAACGGTTTTAAATGACAGGCCGATTAATGCGGAAACACCTGCACACCTGCTTGATGACAAAATCACACCTGCCAGTCGTCTTTTTGTCAGAAACAATGGTATTCCACCAGAAACGAGCGATGTATCCAATTGGCGATTGGAGATAAGCGGCGAATCCTGTGAGCGCCCCCAGAGTTTTTCGATTGACGAACTCAAAGCAAAATTCAAGCACTACACCTATCAGCTCCAGTTGGAGTGCGGAGGTAACGGTCGTAGTGAATACAACCCGCCCGCTAAAGGCAATCAGTGGACGACAGGGGCAGTAGGTTGCCCCACTTGGACAGGTGTTAGACTCAAGGATGTATTAGCTGTTTGTGGCGTTAAAGAAGATGCTGTTTACATAGGTTATTACGGGGCAGACAAACACCTCAGCGGTGATCTGAAAAAGAATCCCATTTCACGCGGTGTTCCTATGCATAAAGCAAATGAAGAGCAAACACTAATAGCATGGTCTATGAATGGCGAATCGATTCCTAAATTACATGGTTACCCATTGCGTTTAATTTGCAGCGGCTGGCCGGCATCTGCATCAGGTAAATGGCTAAAGAAAATCGTCATACGCAACAAAGTACACGATGGTGCCAAGATGACAGGTACAGCCTATCGTGTACCTTGTAAGCCCGTTAAACCGGGACAAACCGTGGCCGATAAAGATATGTGTATCATTGAGTCTATGCCCGTCAAATCACTGATCACCTTCCCTCAATCGGGTTTGATCCATAAGGCAACAGATAAACTCGCCATTCGAGGGCATGCGTGGGCCGGTGACAATACAGTCAAAGAGGTATTCGTTTCGATAGATTTCGGTACCACTTGGACTAAAACAAAACTCGAAGAGCCAGTCAATAGGCTCGCGTGGCAACATTGGTCAGCAGAAACAATTTTACCTCAGACAGGCTATTATGAAATATGGGCTAGAGCAGTAGATGATCAAAGCCGTTCTCAGCCTATGGTATTGCCGGGCTGGAATCCCAAAGGTTATTTGAATAATGCATGTCACCGTATAGCAATAAAGGCCGTATAATATGAAGACGATGCTTTTCACTGCGCTATTGTTGGTTAGCATACCCAATATAGCGCAGGCACAAGATATCGATGCAACTAGCGGCCTGATTAAAAACCCTGGGTGGGAATTAGTTAACGCCAATTGCAGTGCTTGTCATTCTACTAAACTGGTTACTTCTAACAGTGGTAATAGAGACGAATGGCTCGCTACGATACGCTGGATGCAAGAAACACAAAAGTTATGGCAATTCGATCCCACCACTGAAGATATTATTCTCACTTACCTCACGAATAACTATCCAGCAATCAAACCGAGTAGAAGAGCACCAATACCTGAGCACCTTATGCCGGATTAGTCTGAAAATAGGATCTTATTAATGAAACTAAAACAACTGATTCCCATGCTTAATGTGCGCAATATAACGGCGAGCCTCGATTTTTATGAGCAGGCATTCGGCTTCAGAATCGTTAGTGACCCGGGTACGATTGAAGAATGGAAATGGGCGACCATTCAGTCTGGAGACACCTTTTTAATGTTGACTGAGACTTCTTCTGCTCCACATTTCAAACAAGAAGAGGTTCGCCCGGAAAGCAAAGACTGGCCCTGTATATATTATTTCTACCCTGATGATGTCAAAGCACTCTATCAGCACTTACTTGACAAAGGGTATACACCTACTGACTTACACGAAACATTTTATGGCTTGAACGAGTTTAGCATTCGCGACCTCGACGGCCACTTACTGTCCTTTGGTCAAGAAGCCCATTAGCGCTAGTTCCTACCGTGCCTACTTTACAGGTACTTCAACCACCACTGGCGGTGATTTTGTTTATACATAGCAAACCACAGGCACGCATAATACATAATCGCTAATGTCACTCCCCAAGCAAGATAAAGCCTCAACATACTTGGTTCATACCCTTCAGGGAAACCATTAAATGTCTGCATCTGCCACCCAACTTTCGCGTTGATAGTGGGTTTGAAATAAGCAATAGATAACAAGTGAATAATAGGTATATGCAACACATAAAAGAAAAAAGGTACACTTCCAAATACATTCAAGGGCTTGTGTAACATTGATTGGCTTCGATGCAACAAAGAGAGAAGTAATAAACCAGGGCCAATAGTCATCAATAAGAAGGCTAATGAAGGCGGATACTTCTGGGTATTTAAAAAGGACATTATGGTAAATCCGATGCCGCGTTGTTGGACCTCCCAAGGAACAGGGTCAGCATAGATATTTAACCAACGAAGTATAAGAAAGAGAACGGTTAATACTATGCCTAACACCAATGTGCGTTTGGAGAAATCACTTTTCTCAGTTAGCCAGCTCGAGCCAGCATAACCAAGTGCCATAAGACCCACCCAAGGTAGCAACGGATAAGTGACAAATATTCCAACACCTTTACCCGTTAGAGGTATCCATCCAGGCTCATGTAGTATTTGCCATACCCACGATAGTGACCCAAGACTATTAGACTGGACACCATCAAACGCATTGTGACCAACAACAACAATTAAACCGAAAATAAAAATAGCAGATCTTGGCAGGTAAATAAGCCCCGCAAGTACAACCATACTGATACCTAGGACCCAAATCACCTGAACAAAGAACCAAGGTAAAATAGCGAATTTCCAAGAAGCATTAACAATCACTATTTCGATAAAGATAAGCCAAAGCCCTCGAGACAATAGGAAGTTACGCAAGTCGATTCGATTAGGTGATTTTTTACCGTATAAATAGGCGCTTATACCCGTTAAGAAGACAAAGATAGGTGCACAGAAATGGGTCACCCAACGCGTATAGAAAAGCTCTGGAGAGGTTTGGGTTAAGTCTTCCGGACCGAACGCATAAGGACTAAAAAAATCCCTCACATGATCAAGAGCCATAAGCACGATAACCATTCCACGTAGTTGGTCAATAGCTTGAATGCGCATGCTCTTTCTTCCTCAAAAAGTCAGTCTACACAATACTATAGACTGCCAAATTAAGTATTCAGGTGTTTCGCGTTCAGCAAACCAATACTAACGTTAAAGTACATAATATCCTGGTAGAGAAAAGGCTTATGGGGAGCTAAGGTTATGGAATCAACATTTGTTTACATATTATTAACATATACTGTTTGCACAAATAACCCTCCCTGTTAATTTTAATGCATCCCGTCTACTAAAGAGCGTGCCCGCATGACAACTAAACTTCCTTTACCCATTAAGTTTGATAGTACGTCGAATGGAGAGTTTAGCCCTCCAACATTGAGTAAGCGAGAGCATCATATCAACGACTCAGCATCAGACTTTATCGACCAACAAAGTCGCTATTTGGGCATGAAGCGGCGTGACTTTTTAGTGAGTAGCTGTGCAGCTGCTAGTACGTTACTCATGGCAAACCAGGTCAATGCAGAAGCAGGACAAACGGGGGGTTACTATGCTGTTAATAAAGACTCTGTCAGCGATCAAAGTATAGCGGACTCTATACTTAGCGGTCGTGAGTTCATTTTTGATATTCAAGGGCATTTCGTTGATCCAAATGGCAGATGGCTGAATCAAGTCCCAGACTCTGCAAGACCCTTTGCGGGTTTACCAAACGCCTCGTGTAATTTGGCTGAACTAGCAGGCAACAGAAGCTATCTACAATGTCTGGGACCAGAAAGGTTTATTAAAGACGTTTTTATGGATAGCGATACCAACATGATGGTTCTATCCTTTGTCCCATCAAAGCGAGAAGCCGAACCCCTCACCATTGATGAAGCTGATGCAACACGCAGAATAGTTGACGAGCTAGAAGGTAAACATCGATTGCTACTTCATGGGCGTGTTAATCCTAATCAAGACGGTGACCTAGAAGGAATGGATGAATTAGCTGAAAAGTGGCAAGTCAGTGCATGGAAGACTTACACACAATGGGGGCCAGACGGTAAAGGCTTTTTCCTACATGACGATGTGGGTATAGCTTTCATTGAAAAAGCTCGTAAGTTAGGCATCAAAAATATCTGTATCCACAAAGGCATTCCCTTTGGCCCTCGTTCTTATGAACATAGTACCTGCTCAGATATTGGTATCGTTGCAAAACGTTACCCTGATATTAACTTTATCATCTATCACAGCGGATTTGATCCCGCAGTAACTGAAACAGCCTACGCCCCAAGTAACAAAGGTGCAGGCATTGATTCATTAGTAACGTCTCTCATCGAAAACGACATTAAGCCAAATAGTAATGTATATGCTGAACTAGGCTCTACATGGCGATTCGTCATGCGCCACCCAGAACAAGCCGCTCACCTAATGGGTAAGCTTCTGAAGTATGTAGGTGAAAACAACGTGTTATGGGGCACAGATTCGATATGGTACGGTTCGCCTCAAGATCAAATCCAAGCCTTTAGGGCTTTTCAAATATCTGACGAATGGCAAGATAAGTTTGGGTACGCTGACATGACTAGAGAGCTTAAAAGTAAAATCTTCGGCCTCAATGCTGTTAAACCATATAAGATTAAAATGTCAGAAGTCCGCGCTATGATGGAAAAGGATAAAGTATCCCTCGCAAAACAGAACTACCAAAATAACCCAGCCCCTCATTTCCAGACTTATGGACCAAAGACAAGACGCGAATTTCTTAATTTGAAGAAATGGGAAGTAGGTTAA
>CAZVDU010000175.1:0-7617 GCA_964625615.1 uncultured Pseudoalteromonadaceae bacterium
CTGATATTGAGCAAACGGCTGAGAAACTTGCACAAAGAGGTTTTGCGTTAGATGTGTCGTCCTTTAATGAGCTAGAACAAAAGCGTAAAGATATTCAAATGCGCACGCAAGACTTACAGAACGAACGCAATAAACGTTCGAAAATGATCGGTAAGATGAAAGCTGCTGGCGAAGATATCCAACCAGTGTTAGCGCAAGTAGGTCAGTTAGGTAGTGAATTAGATAAAGCGAAAGCTGAACTAGATAGCTTATTGGAATCCATTAAAGAGCTAAGCTTACAAATCCCCAATCTTCCAGACGATGTAGTGCCTGTCGGTAAAGATGAGGAGCAGAACGAAGAAGTTAGTCGTTGGGGTGAACCTAAAAAATTTGATTTTGAAATAAAAGATCATGTTGATGTCGCTGAAGCACTCAACAAAGGGTTAGATTTTGCCAGTGGTGTAAAATTAAGCGGTTCGCGCTTTGTCGTTATGCGCGGTAAAATTGCACGCCTAAATCGGGCGCTTGCACAATTTATGATAGATCTTCATACCAACGAACATGGTTATGAAGAAACTTATGTTCCTTACTTAGTGAATAACGAGAGCATGTATGGAACAGGGCAATTTCCTAAGTTTACGGAAGACGCTTTCCATACTAAACCTGCGACAGAAGAGGGGCAGGGATTGTCACTTATTCCGACGGCAGAAGTGCCATTAACAAACCTCGTACGTGATGAAATTATCGGTGCTAATGATTTACCGATTAAAATGACCGCTCATACACCTTGCTTTAGAAGTGAAGCCGGGTCATATGGCAGAGATACCCGTGGCCTTATTCGCCAACATCAATTTGATAAAGTCGAATTAGTACAAGTCGTGAAGCCCGAAGATTCTGAACAGGCTTTAGAAGAGCTAACAAACTCGGCGGAGCGAGTGCTTCAGCTATTAGAACTTCCGTACCGTAAGATGTTACTTTGTACTGGTGACATGGGCTTTGGCGCAAGTAAAACTTATGATCTTGAAGTTTGGCTACCAGCGCAAAATACCTATAGAGAAATCTCATCATGTTCAAACATGAAAGATTTCCAAGCTCGTCGCATGCAAGCACGTTATCGCAACCCTGAAACTAAAAAGAATGAACTTTTACATACATTGAACGGTTCAGGTCTGGCTGTTGGCAGGGCGCTTGTCGCTGTGCTCGAGAATTATCAGCAAGCTGATGGAACAGTGAAAGTCCCTAAAGTTCTGCTACCCTATATGAATGGGGTGAGTATCATCGATTAAAGGCGTGTTATTATGGCCAAGAAAAATGCTGATATACAATTCTTAATGAAATGTGTTTATTGGCTCGGTATAGGGGCAGGTGTCGTCGTAGTCTTGTATATAGCATGGCAGGTGTTTTTAACAATATACGGTGGTGTTGGTTAGTTATATCAATCAATATTAATAAGCTTCTCACCTTGTTAGGGAGTGTTATAGACACTTAGCGGGTTTAGGTAAACCCGCTACCTTTGTTGCCTGCTTAGCAGGACCTTCGGGAAATAAGCGCTGTAGATAACGGCTGGAGATTTTATTGCCACCATATTTCATTTGCATTGCTTTCACTAATGCTCTAATTGCAGGACTGGTATTAAACTCAAGATAGAATTCACGAACAAAGTGAATCACTTCCCAATGCTCATCTGTCATATCGATATTTTCAATATCTGCAATAACCTGGGCTAAACCTAAAGACCAATCGTCAACATTCAACAAATAACCTGCCTTGTCGGTGGCTACTGTTTTATCGTTAAACGTAATTGAGTAATCTATCGTCATGTTACCAACTTATCGATGAATTGAATTGAAGCGTGAGGTCGACAAAACCACCATAGTTTATGGTAGTAAAGTACTCGGGTATAGTTGAAACGCCTCTTGTTGTTGCATCAGTTTTTAATACATAAAGTTGATGTGATTGACTTAGTTTTTGCATTCGATTCGTTTGCCATATTAGGCCATAGACTCCATTCTCCAGCAATAAGACTCCGTCATCTGCTCCCAATAAATTGATACACTGTTCCATCACATTAGAATCAAAAGGACTGTGTTTGATGAGGTGTAAAATCATTAAAACACCATAATACGGTTGTGTGACGACAAAAGCTCAGATATTGCTGTTTGTGTTAACGAAACTACCTCTATGCTTAAGTCTTTTATCGTTAACCCTCTTTTCTGCATACTGTGTTCACACACATAGAGCTTTTCCACATCAAAGAAAACTAGAGACTTCATTACTTTATTTAAGTTTTTAATACCCTTAATATCAGGATTTTGTTCATGTAGGAGCTGGAACACGCCATCACCTATAAAGAACAAACTGACATCTTGTCCAAACGTTCCCGATATCATCGCAAGATCAAGTGACTCAAAAGCATTACTTGTGCCGTATGGTGCAGATTGATTTATTATTGCGATAGAGGGCATTAAAACTGTACCAGTCTATCAGATGCATTAAGTGAAGATATGAGCTCGCCTAATCCCACTGACTTGAATGGAGCCTTAAGATTAAAGCTATTGAGATCTGCATCTTCTGCATCCTGCTTCGTAATAACCCCCCGCCTATTGGCTGCGGTTACACAAACATTCAGTGTTAAAGTATTTTCTAATGCAAGGTTTTGCCAGAGTTGATGCAAATTAACTTCATCACTATGGTTGGTTAAAAACGTATTACTACTAGAGACACCTTGTTGATAAAAGAACACACTATCTATTTGATGGTTTTTACCGAGCGCTGCACGACAAAACTCATAAGCCGTATAAGAAGATTGGCAGTCAAAAGCAGGAGAGGTTACAAGTAGAGTAAATGATGGCATAAAATAAAAAGCCTCGCATAAAGACGAGGCTTATTAGTATCTATAATTGATTAATCGTCGCCACTAAAGGCCATTAGAAGGTTTAGTAAGCTTATAAAGATATTGTAAATAGAGACATATAACGTCACGGTAGCAAGTATATAATTGCGCTCTCCGCCTTTAATAATGTCACTCGTTTGCACTAAAATCACACCTGATGAGAACAGAATAAATATAGCGCTGAGTGCCAAGCTTAATGCGGGGATCTGTAAGAATATGTTTGCAATCATCGCTACGACAATCACCCAGAAGCCAGCGAACAACATGCCGTTTAAGAAAGACATATCCTTTTTGGTAATCAATACATAGGCAGACAGTGCAAAGAAGATAATCGCAGTTCCACCTAGAGCTGTCATCACTAATTGACCACCGCCAGCACCAATAACCATATTAAGTACCGGACCAAGTGTATAACCAAGGAATCCTGTGAATGCGAATACACTGAGCAAACCTGCGGCGCTGTTAGCCGTTTTATGCACTAAGAAAAGTAATCCGTAAAAGCCAATAAGCATCATAATCAAGCCAGGACGTGGCAAGTTAAGCGCCATAGAGACACCAGCAACTGCTGCACTGAATGCTAAGGTTATGGCTAGAAGGGTGTAGGTATTCTTTAATACCTTATTAGTTTCGAGTACGGAGGCAGTGTTGCCTACCGAATAAGCTGAGCGTTGTTCCATTTTTGACTCCAGACGTTACACAATAAATTTATATACGCTATTTGTATGGGGTTTGGCTCACTTTTTCAAGTGAAATCATTTGTTTTTTAATGAGATAGAACTAAATTTTGTTATAAATCGTAAATTATTTGCCGATTGGTTAAATAGACAACAGATTACGGCTAAAGTTACATCGTTCGAAAGAAAAATTGAAAAAGGGGCTTTACAACAAAAATAAACCTCATTAATATGCGCACCTCGATTCGGAGAGGCAGCAAAACAAAGTTTAGCTTGCGTATTAAGAATTGAAAAAATGAGGATAGCTGGCAGAGCTCGGTTTAATGCACCTGACTTGAAATCAGACGTACGGTCAAACGTACCGGGGGTTCGAATCCCTCGCTATCCGCCATATTCAAGAAACCCGCACATTGCTGCGGGTTTTTTATTGCTTAAAAATAAATATGTGAGCTTAGAATATACTTTGTTCAAGCGATCATTGTTCGTTTAAATGACCTAACCAAATTGAAAAGTTTTTGATTAGGCATTGCAGCCATGCTTTTTCGCGTTATCATGCGCAACATCTCTAAAGTTCACGGATAACGCATGTCTAGCAATGTTGTCGACGAAGAAATGTCAACGAAGGTAAAATGCCGATGTGGAGGGAATCCGAAAGAACCTAGGCCTGTTGAACATTGCACCGATCGATGGATTGTCGAATGCGAAGTTAAAAGTTGCCATGCGCGCAATATTGGTCAAGGCCTTGAAGATGTTATCTTGGGGTGGAATAGGTTAAGTAATCATTTTTACCGTTAATGTTAGTGCATAGAAAGTTTGACACAATCATCTGTAAGAAAATTCATAACATACTGACTGATAAGATAAGTATGTAAAAATAAAAAGTGCTCGGAGTAGTTAATTTGACGAGAATATTATTAGTTGATGATCATGACATTGTGCGCAGAGGGATTCGCCTAATACTTGAAAAAGAGCCAACCTTTAACATAATCGGAGAAGCAGAAACAGGTGAGGAAGCCGTTAAATTCTGTCGTAAGAATAGTCCAGATGTAGTTTTGATGGATGTTAGCATGCCAGGAATCGGTGGGATGGAAGCCACGAAACAAATTCTTCGTTACTGTGATGACGTTCGAGTTATCGTCTTATCAATGCATAAAGACAACCCGTTCCCAGCCAAAGTTATGCATATAGGTGCATTTGGCTATCTTACGAAAGACGCTGATCCAACAGAAATGGTTAGAGCCATCCAAAAGGTTGCTGTAGGCCAAAAATATATTGCACCTGAAATAGCACAGTTGATTGCATTAGGACAAATGCAGTTAGCGGAAGAAGATCCTCTAGCCGTTTTGTCTGAGCGTGAGTTGCAAATCATGATGATGATTACTAAAGGGGCTAAAGTGCCAGACATCGCCTCTAACCTAAGTCTTAGTGCAAAAACGGTTAATACTTATCGATACCGTATATTCGAGAAGCTGCAAGTGAACAATGATGTTGAGTTAACGCTTATGGCATTGCGCAATAACCTTATCGGTTCAGATAAGATCTAGAGTGTGCTGTGACGAACACACTCCATAAAGACAAAGATTGTCATCTATTTGATCATAAAGCATTCTTAAGAAACTTAACGAATCAGGCAGGTGTTTATCGCATGTATAACGTCAATGATGATGTTATCTATGTTGGTAAAGCTAAAAACCTAAAAAAGCGCGTTTCCAGTTATTTCCGTAAAAATGTTGATAGTGCTAAAACTCAATCTTTAGTTAAACAGATTGCCAATATGGATGTGACGGTTACACATACCGAAACTGAAGCATTCATTCTCGAAAATAATTTTATTAAGAAGTACAAACCCCGTTATAACGTTCTGTTACGGGATGATAAATCCTATCCCTTTATCTTTCTGTCTGAACATCAGCACCCAAGGTTTACAATGCATCGTGGTGCTAAAAAAGCAAAAGGTGAATACTTTGGTCCTTACCCAAGTAGTTGGGCTGTACGTGAATCACTCAGGCTGATGCAAAAACTCTTTCCGGTAAGACAATGTGAGGATGCTTACTATAGAGCGAGAACAAGGCCCTGTTTGCAATATCAACTCAAACGCTGTGCTGGCCCCTGTGTAGAAGGGTTAGTATCAGATGAGGACTACAAAGCGCAAACGGAATATGCGAGATTATTTTTAAAAGGTAAGAACAAAGAAGTTATTCAATCGTTGGTTGATAAGATGGAGTCTGCTAGCCAAGCTTTGCAGTTTGAAAAAGCAGCGCAATACAGAGATCAAATAGGCTATCTTCGTAAGGTTCAGGAACAGCAGTGGGTGAGCGGTAATCAAGAAGAAATGGATGTTTTTGGTTTTGCTTCTCGTAATGGTCTGGTCAGCATCCAGGTTTTGTTTATTCGTGATAACAAATTACTGGGCAGTAAGAGCTTTTTTCCTAAAATACCTAAGGATTTGTCTGATCAAGATATCTTTAAGTCTTTTTTGCTCCAATTCTATCTCGCAGGGAATAAAGTTATTCCTAAGCAAATTGTTATCCCATTTACTTTGCCAGAGCAGGAAGATATCGAGCTTCTATTGAGTGACCAAAGGGAAGGTGGCAAAGTGCAGTTTTATTTAGGTGCAAGGGATGAAAGAAAGCGCTATTTAAAACTTGCGAATATCAACGCAGAAACCGCACTAATGGCGAAACAAGCGGACCAAAAGTCTATTCTTGGAAGGTACTTAGAGTTAGAGAAGATACTCGAATTCGAACAGCCGATTAAACGGATGGAGTGCTTTGATATTAGTCACATATCCGGGCAGCAAACAGTCGCGTCATGTGTCGTCTTTAATCGAGATGGCCCTTACAAGACCGATTACCGTTTGTATAATATAGAAGGTATAACACCTGGTGATGATTATGCTGCCATGGGGCAAGCATTAAGTCGCCGTTTTAAACACAGTACTGATTTAGACAAAATCCCTGATATTCTATTTATTGATGGTGGAAAAGGGCAGTTAGCGCAAGCTGAAGCTCATTTTGATACTTGGCCTCATGAGAGAAAGCCTTTGTTAATTGGCGTCGCGAAAGGCACAAGTCGTAAAGCCGGTCTTGAAACACTTATTTTGGCCGGTAATCATGCTACCATCCCAATGCAGTCAGACTCTGGTGCATTACATCTTATTCAGCACATTAGGGATGAATCGCATCGATTTGCGATTGCAGGGCATAGGCAACGCAGACAAAAAGTTAAGCGAACATCTAAACTTGAATCTATTCCGGGTATTGGTGCGAAACGCAGACAAAGTCTGCTTAAATACATGGGCGGTCTACACGAAGTGCTTGCTGCCAGTAAAGATGAAATTGCAAAAGTTCCTGGTATAAGTGCCGAACTCGCAGACATCATATACGAACATTTACATGATTAAGGTTTTATTTGATGTGGACCATTCCTAACATCCTAACCATTTTCCGGATTGCATTAATTCCGGTATTTTTGGTTTTGTTTTATTTACCTGTTGCTTGGTCTCATTTCGGTGCTGCTTTTATTTTTTGGTTAGCAGCGATAACAGATGCATTAGATGGTTATTTAGCCAGAAAGCTCGAACAATCTACTCCCTTTGGTGCTTTTCTAGATCCAGTTGCTGACAAATTGATGGTAGCCGCGGCGCTGGTGGTGATTGTGCATGATTATCAATCTGTTTGGGTAACTGTTCCTGCTTTGGTTATGATATGCCGTGAAATATTGATATCGGCATTACGGGAGTGGATGTCCGAGCTCGGTAATCGTAATGTGGTTGCAGTGTCCGATGTTGGCAAATATAAAACCATTGCACAAATGCTCGCCTTAATCGGCTTATTGTGGCAACCGAACAGTTTTATTTTATGGCTTGGTTACGTTTTACTTTATATTGCTACAGCGCTCACTTTTTGGTCGATGTTTATTTATATAAAAGCAGCATGGAGTGACTTGACATCGACGCCGAAAAATACAGGTGAATAAAAAAAGAGCGTTTGAATCAAATTATTAAAAATAGGTGTAAAAATGGTGGTTTTTACGGTTGACACAATGCTCTTTGACTGTAGAATGCTGCCT
>CAZVDU010000176.1:0-3666 GCA_964625615.1 uncultured Pseudoalteromonadaceae bacterium
CAACAAGCTCAGCAAAGTGAACAAATAATGTTTTTCATTGCAGGCATGTTGATGGTCTTTATCTTGTTGGCGGTGCCATTAAAGAGCTACTCTCAACCTCTTATCATTATGTCTGTCATCCCATTTAGCTTAACGGGTGCTATTTGGGGGCATTATTTATTTGGTTTAGACTTAAGCACAATGTCATTGTTTGGCCTAATAGCAGCGGCAGGGGTTGTTATTAACGATAGCTTGGTCATGATTGATTTTGTTAATCAACGCCGTCGTGAAGGCTACGCCATTAAAGAGTCTGTTATTGAAGCTGGATGTGCGCGTTTCAGAGCTATTACGTTGACGTCAATTACCACATTTGTGGGTGTATTACCCATTATGTTTGAAACCAGCCTTCAGGCGCGATTTGTAATACCAATGGCCGTAGCGCTTGGCTTTGCAGTACTTTATGCTACATTGGTGACGTTAGTGCTAATACCTTGTCTGTATTTGATATTGGGCGACCTAAGGCTGTTTTTCTCAAAACCTTATCGTATGGTTTTCAAGAAAAAGGTTTCGGCAGAACCTTTAGTTGAGCAAATAGGTAGCTAATTTTAGCGTTAAAAAGAGAGTTGAAGAGAAAGGCCATTCATTGTGAATGGCCTTTTTTTGTGTATGTATTAGGGCTTGTTAGAAAGGTAATGGCATAGGGTTGCCATTTAATTGTGCTTGACCGTCTTTCAAGCTAAAAATCATCTGATAGCCGCTATCAGTTTCTGTCAGCATTCCCTGTTGGCCTATTGTATCCAGTACGATTTGTGCTTGTTGTGAAGCAATATTTTGTAGTTCTTCTTCACTCATTTGAGCTGCATCCGGGTTTGCTTTCAGTTGATTAAGGACTGATAATTCTGCACTCCATAACGCAACACTTCCGTCCATTTTTATATCGGCATCAGCTATAGCATGTGAAAGCCAAAATTTAGGATCTTCCAATGTTTCAGGAAGCTCTTCTATGCCAACTAACTTAGTTAAAACTTTGCCTTCGAAACCTCCATCATTGATTTTGCCTGAAAACGCAGAAATATTTATCTCGGGGTCTGCTTTCAATTGTGTGATTAATTCGTTTTGTACAAGGTTCTGTATTGCCTCGATATTATCAGCTGGGTTTTGCGCTGCTTGTTGATAGGCTTCCATAAACGACTTTTCTATATTGTTGACGTCTGTTACCAACAATATATTGTCGAGTTTAAGATCTTTGGCGGAAAGACTTTCAAGCTTGTAGCTGATACTCATATCCATCAGTGAACCAGCGTCATTCTTATCTGTTGTTGCGTCAATTGACAGCTTGGTTAGACTGGTCTTTTCTTGAGTTCCAGTTGTTGTTGCATCCACTGATGCGATGCTAAAGACGCCTTTAGAGTCGTACAAAGGGTTAGTGAATATCTCCAACCAATTTTGTTCTAAAGAAGAATCAACAGAAATCCCTTTCATATCAATGTCTAAAAAAGGCATTTTTCCCGTTATTTGTGAAGTACTCCCGGTATATTTGGCATTATCTGAAGTCATGAGGCCAGCGCCTTCCCAGCCGCTAAATTGCCAATCAATATCTTGCTCAGAGTTTACATAATTGAAAGTTGGTATTTTGTCCTTAAATGTCACCAAACCAGATAGACTAACAGACCCTCGTACAGAATATAGGCTTTCGCCTTGAGCATATTCTAGGTGCTCCCTAAAAACGTCATTGTCCACATCTAAAGTCCAGTTAGCCATGCCTACAGATAGACCATTCTGGGTCAAAATGGGGCCATGCTGTGCTTTTATTTCAATGTCAGTATTGAATTGCCCGAGTGTCTCAAAAACGGAAGGGGCATCAGAATACTGTTCTTCCCCAAATTCCGCGAAGTACTCAGGGTCATAGCCAACATTAATAATAATAGTGCTATTGAACCATCCATCATCCAGGCTAACGATTGTTGCTTTGCTACCTGGTTGTTCATTTATTTGATGAACAATAGATTGGATTTGTTGATTGATGTTGTTGCCGATAAATTTGGGGACAATACAGCAAGCTGATGCGATAACCGCGATAGGTATCATGACTTTTTTCATTCATACATCCTTGTTTTTGGAAAGTTAAATAGTTAAAACCAGTCTTATCAATGTGAATTGCTATTGCAACTGGGCAGACCAGATATGTTACACGATCTTGCTTAATAATTCGATCATATTACTTTTTAGTAGGTTACTGAAACATAAATTGGGTATAAATGCAGTGTGAGGGACATTCAATCAGCTTCTCATATGATGTATAGTTGGCTGTAACTTCCGTCAGTTAAAATCTCGCATGATCCCCGTAGTAGAATCTAAATCGTCGCTTGACCAATCATATTTGTTGTTTCTAGAGGAACTAAAACATTCTTCCTTTACTGGTGATGTTGAAATGACTTACGCGAGCCGCTTGGCAGTCGCTACAGACAATAGTGTTTATCAACAGTTACCTCAAGCCGTTCTATTGCCTAAAACGACAGAGGATGTTGTGTGCATAGGAAAACTGGCTGCGACCCATCAAGTGGTGAAGTTCAGCCCAAGGGGTGGCGGTACAGGTACAAATGGTCAATCACTGACATCTGGCATTGTTGTTGATATGTCTCGTTATATGAAGAACATTATTGAGATAAACGTTGAAGAGCGGTGGGTAAAGGTGCAATCAGGTGTTGTTAAAGATGCTCTGAATGATTTCCTCAAACCTTATGGATTCTTTTTCTCACCTGACCTATCGACCAGTAATAGGGCAACAATAGGTGGCATGATCAACACAGATGCTTCTGGACAAGGCTCTCTTGTTTACGGGAAAACCAGTGACCATGTACTTGGTTTATCCTCTGTTCTAGCTGATGGAACTTTGTTGAACACGGCTCCTATGAACCTGGAAGATACTAAACAACTTGCACAGAGCCGGTATGGTGATCTGTGTCAGCAGTTGATTGAAACTTGCAGAGGTAAAAGGGAAACAATTCTGGCTAAATTTCCGCGCCTTAATCGCTTTTTAACGGGTTACGATTTAGAGCATGCTATATCAGATGATTTGGTAACCTTAGATGTAAGCCGTGTTATTGCAGGCTCTGAAGGTTCTTTAGCATTTGTTACCGAAGCCAAACTGAATATTACGCCAATTCCAAAATACAAAGCATTAGTCAATATTAAATATGATTCATTCGAATCAGCGTTGCGTCATGCACCTAGTATGGTTGAAGCAAAAGCGACGTCAGTTGAAACTGTTGATAGCAATGTTCTCAATTTGGCAAAAAAAGATATCGTTTGGCATTCAGTGAAGAACTTGATCAGTGATGTTCCTGACAAAGATATCATGGGGCTTAATATTGTTGAGTATACGAGTGAAGAGCTTGATGATATTGAGCAGAGAATATCGGTGCTTAGTCACTCATTAAATGATGCGTCAACGAATAACGAACATGGTGTTATCGGCTATCAGATTACTTACGATTTGGCTGATATCAGCCGAATCTATACCATGCGAAAGAAAGCAGTTGGTTTGTTAGGCAAAGCCAAAGGTTGGGAGAAGCCAATTGCTTTTGCTGAGGACACGGCCGTCCCTCCAGAAAACCTTGCTGATTTCATTATGGAATTTAGAGCCTTATTAGATGAAAAAGGGCTTTACTACGGTATGTTTGGTCA
>CAZVDU010000176.1:3766-7607 GCA_964625615.1 uncultured Pseudoalteromonadaceae bacterium
CATAATCAGATGAATCCCGGAAAAATATGCACGCCTTTAGCGTCAGAAGAATCATTAGTCAGAGTGTCTGATCCCAAACGTGGCCACTTTGATAAACAGATCCCTATTGAAGTTCGCAATAGTTTTGAGCCAGCAATGAGCTGCAACGGCAATGGATTGTGCTTTAACTATGATACGAAAAGTCCGATGTGCCCTTCGAGTAAAATTACCGCTGACAGGCGTCACAGCCCTAAAGGGCGAGCGGGTATTATGCGCGAATGGTTGCGCCTAGTGAGTCAAACAGATTACGATTTGATGAATAAAGGAGTAGAAGAGCGATCGTCTTGGTTTACACGTTGGTCAAACAGTGTAAATCAAGAGACAAAAAATGACTTTTCTCATGAGGTTATGGAAGCAATGGACGGATGTTTGGCATGTAAAGCGTGTGCGACTCAATGTCCGGTTAATGTTGACGTACCGAGCTTTAGAGCGAGGTTTTTACAACTCTATTATCAGCGCTATAGCAGGCCTTTGAAAGATTACTTGGTTGCTAATATAGAGGCTATGGCACCAATGATGGCTCGCTTTCCAACATTCATTAATAGCTTTTTGAAGCAACCCTGGATGCAGAAAATACTTGAGAAAACACTAGGGTATGTTGATACGCCGATATTGTCTTCACCTACACTGAAGCAACGAAGTGAAAAGCTAGGTAATAGAACCTTTGATTTAAAGGCCTTACGTGATTTATCTGAAGAGCAAAAACAGAAGACACTGTTAATTGTACAAGATCCGTTCACCAGTTTTTATGATGCGCAAGTTGTTGAAGATCTTGTCGTGTTAAGCCGTAAACTTGGTATTAATGCTGTTTTATTGCCGTTCAAACCTAACGGGAAACCTCAGCATGTGAAAGGCTTTCTGGAAGAGTTTGCTAAAACTGCAAAATCTTCGGCAGATTTCCTTAATCAACTACATGAACTTAATATACCTATGGTGGGCGTTGATCCTTCAATGGTACTTTGCTATCGCGATGAGTATGTTAAAGCGCTTGGAGAGTCTCGAGGGCAGTTTAACGTTAATTTAGTGCATGAGTGGCTTTATCAAAAGCTAGGCGAGCTTCCTCATATTCAATTGAATGCTGATGTATTTGCACTATTTGGACATTGTACGGAAAAGACAGCTTTGCCAAAGAGTGAACAGCAATGGCAGCAAATTTTTGAACACTTTGGTTTGCAACTAGACATTGTTAGTGTTGGCTGTTGCGGTATGGCCGGAACTTATGGGCATGAAGCTAGTCACTTTGAGCATTCGAAAGGAATATATGCATTAAGTTGGCAAAGTCCAATAAACCAGCTGTCTCCTAGGCAGGTTTTGGCAACGGGATATTCATGTAGGAGCCAAGTCAAACGTTTCGAAAAGTTCGCACCAAAACACCCGTTACAAATTCTTAGTGATTTACTTTAGGGCTTGTGGAATTTTCATGTTTAATTTTTCAGCAGTTTGTTTGCGTTTTGGGCAGGCCTGTAAATCTTTGACGCGATTGAAACGCGTTTATGTAGAATAAAATTTGAACATAAAGATCAACAGGTATTAATCAAAATACCAATAACCGAGATTGATTAAGGTTGTTAGTAATTGCTGAAACTCTTTGTTATGAATGGCTTCATTGTTAGTCTGAGCATCATAGTGTTGTGTTGCTAATAGCTGTTCGGTACTACCCTGTATGTTACGCGAAAGATGAAAGGCATTTTTTTCAATATAAAATGTGAAGGTATCTTTCTGTGAGACAGCGTTTTCTTCTAAATAAACCGGCTTTACGCCACCGAGTCGAGTAAGTCGCCCGCCTTGAGTTAAGTGTGCCGCAATATCTTCAGGCAGATAGGCTTCTTCTGACGAGAATGGTTGAGTTTCAACTTGATTGTAGCTGGCTACTCGCGCGAAGAATTCTGTATAGGCATCAGAATTTATCCATTCTTTTAATAAGTCACGGGTAGCATTTATTTCTGATTCGTTAATCTGAGCTGGATTCTTTCTGCTCTTCATTGCTGGATCTTGATACCGTTCTCCAATGAAGTTGCTATCAAGCATAAAGTCTGCGATGTTTTCAAATAGCTGCCTTTGGTCTGGTGCCCTAAATCCTATCGAATAATTCATGCATTCATTTTCTGCAACACCGTTATGTGGGAAACCAGGGGGAATGTAGATTATATCGCCGGGCTCAAGTACTTCGTCAATTATTGGGTCAAAGCCTTCTATTTGCGTAAGTTTGGGGTGTGGGTATATTGTTTCATATTGACCACGCTCGCCTACCTGCCATCGACGTTTGCCTTTCCCTTGAATAATGAAGACATCATATTGGTCGAGATGGGGACCAACGCCCGCGCCTGCGACGGAGTAACTCACCATTAAATCATCGATACGCCAGTTAGGAATGAAACTAAATAAATTAAGTAAGGGTTGTGTATCTTGTATAAGGTGCTCAACACCTTGAACGAGAAGTGTCCATTTGTCCTTGCAATAATTTTCGAACTCGTTAAAAGGCCCTTGGGTCATCGTCCATTGTTGGCCACAACGACTTATAATCCTTGAATCCATGCCTTCTTCTAGTGCGAGTCCAGCAAGGTCGTTTTCATCAATTGGATCAATAAAACTATCGATGGCGCCTTTTAATATGACAGGCTTTTTTTGCCAATAAGTAGCAATAAAGGCCTTCGCGTCAAAGTTAGTTAATTTGTAGTGTGACATTAAATATATTCTCATTGATTGTTGGAGCAATTGGTCTTTGCTTTTTATATCCAGCAAAAGTCTACTAACTCTAATCGATTAACCAGTAGGTGCCTTTTTCTCCAACACCTTTAATAAAAAGCTGGCGCTTAGGAGAAAAACAAAAAGCTTTTTTTGTCTGAGCGAAAGTTGTTTCTGACACCTGTATTTTATCTGTTTCTCCATGACTTTGCATACGCGCAGCTAAATTAACTGCTTCTCCCCAAACATCAAAGGTATATTTACTTTTACCTATAACACCAGCCACAACGGCACCTGTATTTAAACCGATTCGAATGCCCTGGCTGAGATTATGTTTATGTGAGAAGTTGAGGTATGCTCGCCGCATTTCTTTTGCACACAAACAGGCGTTGCTTGAGTGACTTGGCTCTTGTGTATCCAATCCGCCGACAGCCATGTAACCGTCACCTAAAGTCTTAATCTTTTCTAGGTCATATTTCGCACATATTTCATCAAATAAGCTGAATAGCTCGTCTAATAAGTTAACTAATACCATAGGGTCTAGTTGGCTAGATAATTTAGTGAAGCCTTCAATATCAGCGAATAATATGGTGACATTTGCATGATACTGAGCAATCGTTTGTCGGGACTGTTTCAGCGCTCTAATAACTTTACCGGGTAGTATGTTAAATAACAGAGATTCGGATTTGACTCTTTCTTTGTTTTCTATGTTCCAGCTTGTGGTAGTGATTCTATGAACCTGATAAGCCGCAATGAAACATGCAATTGCAAAGAGTATTCGGTTAGTTGGTTTGATGCCTGAGAACAGATCCCAATCGTTAAACGTATCGTTTAAATGCAACTCCGTGACAAGGAAAATAGCCATGTAAATAGAAGACAACATAATCTTAAGGTGCCTCCTATGGCTGGGAAATATAAAAGGAATAACGAATAGCCCGAGCAAAAAGAATAAATGCGTATCTGCCTGGAAATTTACAAGTTGTGAAGAAAGAAAAATATAGCTACCGTAAATGCAAAAGAATAAGAAAGAAGCGGCGAGATAATATTGACGGCCATTGAATAGAGGAACAAGAAATAGCGCGCTGATGTGAATGAGTATGAGGTTAACTTTAGTTAG
>CAZVDU010000177.1:0-7597 GCA_964625615.1 uncultured Pseudoalteromonadaceae bacterium
GGTCTTGTTCAAATAGTTCAGCTACTTCTGGACCGAAAATTTCTTCGATAGCTTCCAAATCGGGCGAACTACCGTCGTTCAAGATTGGGACACCTCCATCAACTCCTATATCAATCCTAATAGATAAACGACCAGATTCTATGGACCAAGTTACCGGGCTTGAGCCAAAAAGGAAGCTAAACGAAGTAGAAAATCGGGAACGAATGCCGGTGCCATCGGTATTTAACGTATAGGTGTCGGCTCCTTGTGCAACAAATCCTGGTTGTTGTGATGGCAATGCCAAAACGGGTTGATCTAGATAGCTGTCTATGACATGTTCGAATGTATTATTGGTCGGGAGTGTCAGAATGAGTTCCGACATCACATCCTCTAGAACATTTGTATACGTAATCACCGGATCGTCAATAGAGTTTAGCAAGTTATTGTCAGCTAAATGCTGTTGAATGAGATTGTCTGTCGTCGGCATAGCATCATTATCAAGAAATGCCAATACAGTGGTATTGTCAGCAATTGTGAAGTCGCTGTTAGTATTTATCAGTCGCATAAATGCAGCGACATTGAGTGCGTCTTGTGCGTTTATTTGACTCACAATATTACTAAAGCTCTCTTTGGTATCAATAGGTTGATTCCCGTTAAGGTCTTCCCCTAATAGGTAAAATGCTGTTGAAATACTGCTGAGGTTTAGTAAAGGGATTTCATTAGGTGTTAATTCTCTACCTTCGCCACTTTGCTCGATAAGCTGCTCGATGTTACCAAGTAAGCTTACTAACAGAGGTTGTTGATCCGCGTTGTTTGCCGTTAACTGAATAAATTGAGTTGAATCAGTTATCGTAAGATCTACTGAAAACCCACCGCCTTCTCCGACTTGAATAGGCATATCTTCATCGCCAATCGTAGCAGAAATAACAGCATCAACACCATTTAGGTCATTGACTGAGCCAGACAATGTTAATGATTGTGTTAAGGCTAACGTAACTTCAGCGTCTGCTGTTAATTCGCTGTCGGATATGCGATAAGTGATTGAATCAGTACCAGCAAAATTTGACTGCGGCGTAAACTCAATCTGATTATTAACGATAGATGCGGTGCCAAAGTTAGGTTGAGTGACAATCTCAGTAATCGTCAATGAATCAGATTCTGGATCGCTATCATTGGCTAGCACATCAATGGTAACAATAGCGTTGTTTGTAACTGTGGTGTTGTCTTGAACTGCTACCGGCGCTGTATTCGTTGCTGCTGGAGGTGTTTCAACGGCTTGTGTGTCCGAACTGGAGCCTCCTCCACAGCCAGATAAGCTTACAACAAATAAACTGAAAAATAGTGTCTTGAAACTTTTCATATCCTTTACCCTTTTAACTAACCTGAGAAATATTCCTATTCCATGCATAACTTTATTATGTGATAGTTTTGGGATGTTTACTACAGCTATTGTTGGGGAAGCTAAAGAGCGTATCTAGGATGAAAATATGATAAATACAGACTAACTCGCTCCCACCCATACCTGCGTTGGCAACGAATAAAATTGAGTTTTACTATCTGCTGCGTATGCAAGTGTTGAAACTCTAATGTTCATCAAACTCGACGGTTAATAACTCAACAGATTGTGCAAATGTTAATGTCCTTATATCGCCTTTACCTTCAACGTTTATGGTGTTGATTTGCTCTGGCCATATGTCTCTTAGTGCTTGGTGAGCGATACTCAAACCCTCAAGCTCTGGTGGTTGAGCCGTTTCTTGGTAGACCCAGAAGAACTTACCTTCAAGTTCAAAACCAACAGATGACAATGCGACAGGCTGATTTTGCTGGTCATACATTGCAAAGCGTTCCATCACATAATTAGCAAATTTTTGCTGTGACTCAATTGATTGGTAGATATCTGCATCACCACCAAAAATCTTTTTGATAGCGTGTTCGGCGTCATGTAGATAAAAGCGATGGCTAACTTCAATATTAGTTGTTCTGGGATTGAACAATATTGAACTAATGGCTGCTTTTTGCTGATGTGCGAAGCTTGGCGAAATCCATAGTGCCTGAACCAATACAAAGACGAAAAAAGTCAGGGTGTGTTTTTGCATTTTTACCTCAGCTTAAATGAAAAATGCGCCTGAGTGGGCGCATAATGTTTTGTTATGCGGCACCTTGAGAGGTGCCGTACACGGAGCAGATATTACTTATCTTCTTCCGTTTTTAGCTCAGTCTTGATGTCTTGCATGATATCACGCTGAACTTTGCCAGTACCGCCTTTTTGCTTAAATGCTTCAATACGTGAAGGAATGATCTGACGAGGATAGTGATTGTTATCTACATTGGTATCAGCTGTTTCCCAACGGGGATCAACAACAACACTTTGCAGCTCTTTGTCTTTGTCAGTCACGATAAGCTTTTGAACTGCTTTGTGCGTGCGACGCCAGATTTCAGCTGGTATGCGAACTTCATCTTTAGTGCCATCAGTAAATGTAAGTTCTAAGATGATAGGCATAACCAAACCACCTAAATTAGAGAATTCTAATACATAGTAGTTTTTGTCTTCTTTAACGGCACGTTCAAAAACCGCACGCTCCCAATCTTCCAATCCATCCAAGAATTTGTTGTAAGAGTTACGCTCTTTGTTGGTTACCGTGAAGCGGTCATTGTCGTCATAGAAATCTTTGATGTCACTATTACGTTCAATCCATAAAGATTGACCAGCTGCCTTGTTTCTCTCGTCAGTAAGAGAAAGCGGTTTATCAAGCTCAACTTGACGTTCACGTGCAAAATCAATGTCTGGATCTTTTGTATCTAAACGGAGCTTAGAGACACGATCAAGTGAAATATCAACGTGGTCTGTGCTATAGAACCAACCACGCCAGAACCAGTCAAGATCAACACCTGACGCTTCTTCCATAGTGCGGAAGAAATCAGCTGGTGTCGGACGTTTGAACATCCATCGCTGTGCGTATTCTTTAAAGGCGAAGTCAAATAACTCACGACCTAAAATAGTTTCACGCAAGATATTCAAGGCTGCTGCAGGTTTAGTATAGCCGTTAGGGCCAAGGCGAAGTACGCTGTCAGATTGTGTCATGATAGGTACTTGGGTTTCAGACTTCATGTAACCAACAACGTCACGAGGTTCTACGCCCCATGGAATATCAGGATCCCATTCACGACCAGCAACACCATCTAAGAAGCTGTTAAGGCCTTCGTCCATCCAAGTCCATTGGCGCTCATCTGAGTTAACTGTCATTGGGAAGTAGATGTGGCCTACTTCGTGAATAACAACACCAATCAGGAAACGTTTCTCAGCCAATGAATATGTACGTGAACCGTCATCTTGTAAATCAGTACGAGGACCATTGAAGGTGATCATGGGGTATTCCATGCCGCCAACAGGACCGTTAACTGATTGTGCAACGGGATAAGGGTAATCGAACGAGAAGCGTGAATAGACTTCCATAGTGTGCACGATTGATTCGGTAGAGTACTTCTCCCAAAGCTCACCACCTTCTTTGGGATAGAATGACATTGCCATAACAAGCGGCTGAATGTCGCCACCTTGCTGATAGCCTTTCGCGTCCCATATGAACTTACGCGAAGATGCCCAAGCGAAGTCACGAACGTTTTTAGCATTAAAGTGCCAAGTTTTTTCTTTGTCAGTACCTTCCTTTTCGTTCTCTAACGCTTCTTCAGCAGTAACAACGAAAACAGGGCGCTTACTTGTTTCAGCATCTTTTAAGCGTTTGATTTGCTTTCTTGTCAAAACGTCTTTGGGGTTAACCAAGTCACCGGTTGATGAAACAATGTGATCAGCAGGTACTGTCATTTCAACATCGTAGTTACCGAATTCTAAGGTAAATTCACCACGACCAATAAACTCTTTGTTGGTCCATGCTTCGTAGTCTGTGTAAGCATGTAAACGCGGGAACCATTGAGCAAGTAAGAAGATGTCATTACCGCCTTCGCGAGCATCATCAGGGAAGTGCTCGTAACCAGAACGTGCTGATACCGCGTCTTCTTCAACGATGTTATAGCCATAGTCAATGGAGAACTCAACAGACTGGGATGGCTTCAAGCGCTGTGGTAAATCAACACGCATGTTCGTACCAACAATCACATAATGTAGTGGCTTGCCGCTAGAATCTTTAACTGCTGTGATGTCGTAACCAAGCTCTACATCTTCAACAAACTGCGCACGTCTCAACGCACCTAAGCTTAATTGTGCGGGCTTGTTACCTTGAGCCGATTGCGCTGCAGGACCACGATTACCAATACCACCAAACGTTGTGGTTAAGGCTGACATTGAGTCATTACGGAATTTGTTTTGATCCAACTGGAGCCACAAATACTTCAATGTATCGGGTGAATTGTTCTTGTAAGTGATGGTTTCAGTGCCACTTAAAGAGCGTTTTTCTTCGTCAAGTCGAACTTTAATTTCATAGTCAACTTGTTGTTGCCAGTACTGATGCCCTGGCTCACCTGCTGCATTACGATATACGTTAGGTGTTGGAAGTGATTCGTCGAGTTGGCGGAACTTATCTTCAAAGTCGCCTTTTGTTTGCTTTATCGCACCCAAAGCACTCAGTGAAGTTATGCTGGTTAGTAATACCGCTAACCAAATTGTGCGTTTTGTCATTCGTGTCTCCTTAGGAGCGGTTATCGGTTCGATCGATAATCGCGAGCGCGTAAAAATACACGTATTGAGGATAAATGCCTAGTACGACCTGATTAATTATTGAATATCTGAGGCAAATGACATTTACACCTTGTTAACAAATCATTGTTTTATGGCGGCATAATACCATTACTGGAATTTAAACAGCGTTTTATGATGAAAAGTAGGATGTTTTATGACTATTTCTCACTTTTTAGGTGTGTTTCTTCTCAAAATTTTCGTAACCTTTAACGGTTGAACATAGATTGCATTTTTAAATGAATATATAACTGAGATATGAAAAGAGCCTGATGAAACCTTTTACTTGGCAGCGCGCGGTTATCAAAGTGGGTAGCTCTCTTATTGCGCCTGATGAGCACCGATGCAGTGCAACGTACTTATTACCTTTAGCACACTTTATTACGGCGAGTTTATCGCAAGGTAAAGAGATCATTTTAGTGTCTTCGGGCAGTGTTGCCGCAGGACGCAGTAAAATCAACCATCATCACAGGCCTTCTATTGCAGAAAAGCAGGCGATGGCTGCTATTGGTCAAATGCAAATGATGGCGAATTGGCAACGTTTTTTTGATATTCCCTGTGCGCAAGTTTTGTTGACAGCTGACGATCTGCATAATCGCAGACGTTATGTCAATATTCAAAATACACTCCGGGAGCTGCTGAATAACAAAGCATTACCTGTCGTAAACGAGAATGACACCGTTGCTGTGAGTGAGCTAAAGGTCGGTGATAACGATAACTTAGCTGCTTATACCGCGCTAGTTGCACAAGCTGATACCTTGATTATTTGTTCTGATATTGATGGTTTGTTTACCGCTGATCCACGTAAAGATTCAACTGCGCAATTGATGAGTGAGGTCGTACATATCGATGACACCACTTATGCCATTGCTGGAGGTGCTGGATCTTCTGTCGGAACAGGTGGTATGAGAACAAAAATTGAAGCGGCTGATAAGTGCACCAAGAGCGGCATTCAAGCACTGATCGTTAACGGGCGTCAGAGCGAGGTGTTTGACAAGCTTCTCGAAGGTAGGATTGTTGGTACACACTTTTTACCGGCTTTAAATAAGGAGAAAGCGAGAACTAATTGGATTCGACATACGCTAAAATCAGCTGGTGAGATCCATATCAATCAAGGTGCTAAACAAGCTTTGGTGGCATCAGGGGCATCGCTGCTTCCAGCAGGCGTTATCAGTGTCACGGGGGACTTTAAACCTGGTGAAGCGGTTGATATTGTTTATGAAAACCATCCCGTCGCAAAAGGTATTTGCCTGTATAGTTCAGTCGATATGACAGTTATCAAAGGGTTGAAGAGTGATCAGATTGAGCAGAAACTCGGGTTTATTATAGGTGATGCAGCTGTTCACCGAGATAATTTAGTGTTGGTTTAATTTTTCCAAAACAAGATACATAGGTAATCATGTGACTTTTTCTATGACCGAATCTGCTGAGCGAGCAAAGCTTGCGGCAAGACAAGTAGCCAAGCTGACTGCAAGCCAAAAGAATGCTGTGTTGCGAGACATCGCGCAGCAATTAAAATACCAAACTGCGCACATATTGATTGCCAATGCGGCAGATTTGGACGCAGCCAGTCAAAGTGGTTTGAGCGACGCAATGATTGACCGCCTTAGATTAACAACCGAAGGTATCAATTCCATCGCCAAAGCGGTTTGTGATATCGCGGACCAAACAGATCCTGTTGGTCGTATTGATCATATTGAACGCATGCCAAGTGGTATTCAGGTTGGGAAGATGCGTATCCCCTTAGGCGTTGTCGCGATGATTTATGAGTCTCGTCCTAACGTCACTATCGATGCCGCGGCACTTTGTTTGAAGGCTGGTAATGCTGTTGTATTACGAGGAGGCAAAGAGGCGCTTAATTCCAATATTGCCTTAGCAAAATGTATAGATGTGGCTTTGGAAGCTAACGGTATTAATAAAGCCGCAGTGACACTTGTTCCCGATCCTGATCGAGCTATTATGGAAGAGTTAATGACTCTGAATCATGCCATTGACTTGATTATTCCAAGGGGAGGAGAAGGGCTGATCCGTTATGTCTCTGAGAACAGTCGGATACCTGTTATTCAGCATTACAAAGGCGTTTGCCACCTCTATGTCGATGACGCAGCTGATATTCAAAAAGCGATTAACCTACTAGAGAACGGTAAGACCCAGCGCACAGGTGTGTGCAATTCGCTAGAGACATTGTTAGTGCATAAAAACATTGCGCTCGCTTTTCTACAAAAAACGACTGAGTTATTTAAACAGCATGAGGTAAAGGTACATGCCTGTGCGAATAGCATCAATTTGTTCAACGAGTGCGGCCTAACGAATATTGATTTAGCGACGGATGAAGATTGGCATGCTGAGTATTTAGCGATGGAAATTGCAGTGAAGATTGTAGACAGTTATGAACAAGCTATAGAACATATAGAAACATACGGCTCAGGACACACAGAGGTTATTGCGACAGAGAGTTATAGCCGAGGCCAAGATTTTATTCGTACCATCAACTCAGCCGTCGTGATGGTCAATGCATCATCAAGATTCTCTGATGGTGGTGAGTTAGGGTTAGGTGCTGAAATTGGCATATCAACCAGTAAATTACACGCTTACGGCCCAATGGGGGTTGAATCACTTACCACAGAAAAGTTTATTGTGCTGGGCGATGGAGAGGTTCGAGGATAGAGCAGAGCTTCTTGATGTTAGGTTCGTCCGGCAAGAAACAACCTATCTTAATTCGCTATTTGTATCTCGGCCTGCGGCTTGTGTTGGGCTTATCGATAAATAAAATAGAGGGAAATGGCTGTCTAGTGACTACTTACCTTGGGGCCTCTGATTATTAGATTTATATTTTTCAATGGAGTCAATAAACAGAGTAAATACTTCGTCACTGTAGCTATTTCGCCCTTTCTCAAAGACATGCGTATATTGGGATAATAAGATTTCTTT
>CAZVDU010000178.1:0-7596 GCA_964625615.1 uncultured Pseudoalteromonadaceae bacterium
ATGATTGTGATATCCTCACTGGCCCAAGCATTTTGTAACAAACTTACCCAACCTTGTTCTTGCTTTAACCCATAGGCAGCGCTTAGGCTATCTCCCAATATCATTAATTTCACCTCTTTGGCCCAAAGTTGATCTGATATCAACAAAAAGGGTATAAGCATCAATATAAGTTTTAAGCGAAGCACCACGATGAATTCAACTCCTGCAAATATGATAGAAACAAACAGTATTACTAAAGTCGTCGAAACGACAGAAGGACGATTACAGATCCTTCAACCAATTAGCTTCAATGTCAAGGCGGGTGAGTCAGTCGCCATTGTCGGTGCGTCAGGCTCCGGCAAATCTACTCTGCTCAGCCTACTAGCTGGTCTTGATGAAGTGACAGAAGGCAACATTCTGTTGGATGGGAAAGCCCTTAAAGGTATGGGGGAAGAGGAGCGAGCTCAATTACGTGGTGAAAAAGTTGGCTTTATCTTCCAGAGCTTTATGCTGGTGCAAAGTTTGACAGCGCTAGAAAATGTTATGTTGCCAGCAGAGATTGCTGGTATGAACGATGCGCGAGAGAAGGCGCAAGACATTTTAGAAAAGGTTGGCTTAGGTCACCGTGGTACACATTATCCCAACCAACTCTCGGGTGGCGAGCAACAGCGAGTTGCCATTGCTAGAGCTTTTATTACTCAACCAAAAATCTTATTTGCTGATGAGCCAACGGGGAATTTGGATTCTGCCAACGGTACAAAAGTCGAAAATTTACTCTTTGATCTAAATAAGGATGCGAATACAACCTTGATCCTGGTGACACACGATAATGAGCTTGCGGCGCGTTGCCAACGTCAACTGCATATGCATGCAGGCGAGCTAACCGAGCTAGACAATACCAGTGATGAGCAACTAGAACGACAGGTTGGGTAAGGTTATGTGGTACAAACTTGCTTGGCGGCTATTCCGTCATGAAGCTCGCCGAGGTGAGCTAACGATTATCCTATTGGCAATCACGTTATCTGTTGCAGCTGTGCTATCGCTGTCTTTGTTCAGTGAACGCCTACAAGCTGCTCTGACTGAGCGAAGTGCTGATTTTATTGCAGCTGACCGCGTACTAGATTCTCGAAAACCTATTGATCCAGAGTGGATTGATAGTGCTAAAGAAAATGGTTTGAATACAGCCCATCAAGTGTATGCGCGCTCGATGGCATTCGCAAATGAACAAATGAGCTTAGTTAGCTTACGAGCAGCAACACCTGAATTCCCTTTGAAAGGGGAGCTGAAAACTACAGATCAGCCTTTTGGTGTTGGTGTTGTAACCGATGATACACCTAAAAGCGGTGAAGCTTGGATAGAATCTCGTTTGTTTCAGAGCTTAGGTTTAGCACTTAATTCAACCATTGACGTTGGTGATATGACTTTCACCGTTACTCGTGTTTTGTCTGAAGTGCCTGATTCGGGGTTTAGCATTTTCGGCGGTGATCCCAAAGTACTCATTTCTATTGACGATCTAGAAGCAACGAATATTACAGGGCCAGGAAGTCGTGTCACATACAGCTACTTCTTTACGGGTGAAACAGGTCAGCTAGATGATTTCTATGACTGGTTGGAGCCGAACCTTGACCGCGAGCTTCATCGTTGGGAATCTGTGGAAGACGATGATTCTGCTATTGGCCGTTCGGTGGCAAGAGCAGAGCAGTTCTTCTTGTTGGCAAGCCTGTTAGCCATTGTATTGGCTGCGGTCTCCATTGCAGTTGCTGCGCAGCGTTATAGCCAAAGGCATTATGACCCTGTAGCGATCATGAAAACGTTGGGCGCAAGCAAAGGTACAATACAGAAGATATATCTGATGCAAATTATTTTTATTGCGACATTGGGTATTGCGTTAGGAACAGCAGCTGGTTTAGCTATCCAGCAAGTTATTGTGTCTGTTGTTGCTGAACAAATGGATATTACGTTAGACGGATGGCATTGGCGGCCGCTTATAATCGCTGTATTTACGGGTGTAGTTTGTGCTTTATTATTCTCACTTTACCCCATGTTGAAACTGTTTTCTGTACCACCGCTACGCGTACTTCGACGTCAAATGGGTGCAGGCTTGAGTTCGCGTTTGATCCAATTTGTTGCCGCAGGTGGTGCGATATTGTTGCTTATGTGGGCTTACAGTAACGATATTGTTATCAGTCTAATTTTGTTTGTTTCAGGCATTGCGCTAGTCGGCAGCTTAATGTTGGTAACTGTTGGTTTGATATGGGTAGGTCGCAGGCTAGGGAAGGGGAAGATGGGTGCTTGGCAGCTGGCGTGGGCGCGTATTCAACGCCGTTCAATGGACAATAGTGTTCAGCTTATTAGCTTTTCGATTACCATTATGTTGTTGCTTATTGTTCTTGTCATGCGCAATGACATGGTGCAGCAGTGGCGTGACCAACTCCCTGAAGGAACACCGAATTATTTCTTAGCAAATATTACGCAAGGACAGCTACCGAACCTGCAAAGTCATTTCTCTGAGAGTAACGTTACTGTTGATGATTATTATCCTGTGATAAGAGCGCGCTTTGTGGCTATTAACGAAGAAAAAATCAACACAAGAGTTTCAAAGGAAGAACAGGAAAATGTCGAGAGAGAAGAACGTGACGGCTTAGGGCGAGAAGCAAATTTAACTTGGAGCACAACGCTGAGTAGCGAGAATACTATTGTTGAGGGAACTTGGCTGAGTGAACAAGATACAGCGGAAGATTATTATGGTGTGTCTGTTGAAGATGGTATTGCTCAAAATTTGAATATTAGTATCGGAGACATACTGACGTTCAATATCGGTAGTGAGATTGTTAACGTCAAAGTGACGAGCTTACGAGAAGTCAATTGGCAATCTATGCAACCCAACTTCTTCTTTGTATTACATCCCAATGCCTTACAAGGCTTCTCTCCGACTTATATCACTAGTTTCCATTTGGATAGGGAGCGTAAAACAGAGATTACTCGATTAATGCAACCGTTTTCTAGCGTGACTTTATTTGATGTTGATGCACGTTTGGACCAGTTACGGTCCATTATCGAACAAGTGTCCGTCGCTGTTGAGTTTATCTTAGTGTTGGTTTTGGTTGCTGGTGCGCTTGTATTGATTGCGCAAGTGCAGGCAAGTATGGATGAAAGGCAGCAGGAACTCGCAATTTTGAGAACGCTAGGTGCGAAAGGGCGCATGATTAGAGCGAGTGTGGTCTTTGAATTTATTATTATTGGTGTTGTTGCTGGAGCAATGGCAGCTGTGGCAAACGAATTAGCTCTATTTTTACTGCAAAGCCAAGTGTTTGAAATGCAAGCCACCATTCATTGGGAGTTTTGGTTATTGGCACCGGCAATTGGTGCGGGTGTTGTCGGCGTACTAGGTGCTATAAGCTGTTGGCGATTGTTATCACTGAATACGAGCCACCTGTTGCGCCAGATGGTTTAAATTCCAGCCTTAGTGAGCAATGGGGCGCGGCATGAGTTGCGTCCTATTCCTCCGTAGCGAAGATCAACAGACCTAGATAATGAGGCTTTCTAATGCACCGGTTAGTTCTGGGTATTCAAAGTCAAAACCTTGTGATTTGAGTTGTTCAGGAACAACGCGTTGTCCGTATATAAGTAAGTCGGACATTTCCCCAAATAAAACTTTGAGCATGAGTTTAGGCATTCTGAAAAGACAAGGCCTACTTACCTGTGTTGCCAGTAATCGGCTAAACTCAAGGTTAGTCACTGGATTGGGCGCTGTTAAGTTGTAGGGGCCTTTTGCGGTTGGGCTGAGTAACAAAAACCGAATGGCACTTAGCATGTCGTTAATATGGATCCACGACATGTATTGCTCTCCTGATGCCATGGGACCACCTAATCCCATTTTAAATGCGGGTAGCATTTTTTCTAACGCGCCTTCTTTTCTAGACAAGACAATACCTGTTCTTAATAGGCATACGCGGGTTTTGTCAGATTGAGCTTTTAGCGCGATACTTTCCCACTCTTCACATATCTCTTGACTGAACTCTTTAAAAGTATCTGTATAGGTTTCGTTGATAACATTGTTGCTTTGGCGTCCGTAGTAACCTATCGCTGAACCACTGATAAAAATGTGCGGCGGATTTTCACCTTGTTCCAATAGTTGGACCAATTTTCCCGTTATTGACCAGCGACTGTGCGTTATTTCGTGTTTACGCTTTTTATTCCATCGCTTATCGGCGATAGGCTCTCCAGCGAGATTAATAACAGCATCGTATTCATCAAGATTTGATAGTTTGTCTAATGAAGAAAATAAATGCGCTTTACTACTGACGCGATGAGTTGCAGCGGCAACGTTGCGTGTATAAACACTCACGCGATGATGCTCAATCAGTGTTGGGATCAGATGAGATCCGATTAGACCTGTACCCCCGGTTATGAGTATATGCATGCTTTTCTATGTGAGTACTAAGATTTATTACAACTTAAGCACAAGGACACCGAATCGGCAAACCTTAAAGCGTGCGGCTTATCAACCTCTACTTCTGCAAAAGTGACCCATGAGTGCTCGGCGGCGATAGCTAGGATATCAGATGTAAGCTTTTCCAATAGAGAGAAGCGGGTATTTTCGACGAGACTGATAATGCGTTTTGTGATAGTTCTGTAATTTAACGCATCTTCCATCTGATCTGAATTGGTGGCTTGTTCAGCGCTATAGTTGATGCGCACATTAACGATGACGTCCTGTTTGTTATCGATTTCGTCTTGTTTGATACCCACATAGGTTCTCAAACGCAAGTTTTTGATTCTAATCGTGGCTAAATCCAGCTTCATTATGTAATTCCGTTGTTAATTTATTTTTCTTTAATTTCGTACACTTAGCTTGGCGCTTTCCATCGACAGTGCTATCTGCTAAGTTTGACACAAACATCTAACGATAGTCTCACAAATGGAACTTAAATTTACACCAGCAGTTAAAGTCCTTCTTGTTACTGCATCTTTGATTATAGTATTAGCTGGAATAAAAGCTGCCAGCGCCATCTTAGTTCCGTTTTTATTGTCTATTTTTATTGCAATGGCTTGCAACCCCATTATTGCAAAAGCTAGCCGACATAATATCCCGCGTTGGGTCTCGGTTATTTTAGTCATACTCACCATTGTTGTTTTTGGTTTTATGTTGGCCGGGTTAGTTGGGCAGTCCATGTCAGAGTTTTCTGCTAACTTACCTGTATATGAACAGAAATTGCAGTCGGAGTTTTCCTGGATTGCTGGACAGTTAAGTGCGCTTAATATCATCGTCGATAAAGAACTGCTTATTTCATATCTAGATCCATCAATTGCGATGAATATGGCCAGAAATTTGTTGTCAGGGATAGGTGGTGTGATGACTAACTTTTTGCTGATTCTGTTGACCGTTGTTTTCATGTTGTTTGAAGCAGAGTCTGTTCCTAAGAAAATCCACATTGCACTTGATGATCCAAGTATGAAAATACAACGCATTGATAAGTTTCTTGAATCCGTAAAACAGTATTTAGCTATTAAATCTGTTGTCAGCTTGGCTACAGGGACAGCCGTCGGGCTTTGGTTGTATTTTCTGGGCGTTGATCATTATATGCTCTGGAGTGTAACGGCTTTTCTTTTTAATTTTATTCCTAATATCGGATCTATTATCGCGGCAGTTCCTGCTGTTTTGCTTGCATTCGTGCAGCTAGGGCCAACAACCGCAGGGTTGGCAGCAATAGGTTATGTGGTAACTAATATGGTGATGGGGAATGTGATCGAACCTAGGTTTATGGGACGTGGCTTAGGGCTTTCGACGCTAGTAGTGTTCCTATCATTAATTTTTTGGGGATGGCTTTTAGGAACTGTTGGCATGTTGTTGTCAGTGCCTTTAACGATGATAGTAAAGCTAGCACTGGAATCGAGCGATGATAGCCGTTGGCTAGCATTACTGCTTGCAGGGAACGAAGAGCACAATCAGTTGCCTGAGGTCGAACGCAAATAATACTCGCGTAAAATCATTATCTTTATTCTCTCTGACTACTATCTCTAGATAGCTTATGGCTGTTAAAATACAGCCATTCAGTAATCTATGGAAAATCACACTATGACGGTTGTTACCCGTTTTGCGCCCAGCCCAACTGGTTATTTGCACGTTGGCGGCGCCAGAACAGCACTTTACTCTTGGTTATACGCTAAAAACAGTGGCGGAGACTTTGTTCTTCGTATTGAAGATACCGATATTGAGCGTTCAACTCAGGAAGCCAAAGACGCTATATTGGAAGGTATGCGCTGGTTAGGGTTAACTTGGGAGCAAGGTCCTTTTTATCAAACAGAGCGTTTTGATCGATATAAAGAAATGATTCAGAAGTTGCTTGATGAAGGACAAGCCTACAAGTGTTTTATGCCTGCTGACGAACTCGATGCGATTCGGGAAGAACAAAAAGCGCGTGGTGAAAAGCCTCGTTACCCCGGCACTTGGCGTGACAGAACTGATCACCCCGTAGATAAGCCTTTTGTTATTCGATTTAAGAACCCTCTCACTGGCAGTGTGGTTGTTAAGGATCACATCCGTGGTGATATTGAGATTGCCAATGAAGAGTTAGATGATTTAATTATTCAACGCAGTGATGGTGCGCCGACTTATAATTTTTGTGTTGTGGTTGACGATTGGGATATGGGTATTACCCATGTTGTTCGTGGTGAAGATCACATTAACAATACACCTCGACAAATCAATATTGCGCTGGCATTAAATGCGCCTATCCCAGAATACGCACATGTATCTATGATTCTGGGCGATGACGGTAAAAAACTGTCAAAGCGCCATGGTGCGGTCAGTGTCATGCAGTATCGCGATGATGGTTACTTACCTCAAGCGCTGCTTAATTACTTAGTTAGGCTAGGGTGGTCGCATGGTGATCAGGAAGTCTTCTCTGTCGATGAGATGATTGAACTCTTTAAGCTTGAGGATGTTAGTCCTTCGGCCTCTGCATTTAACACTGAGAAGCTAATATGGCTGAATCAACATTATATTAAATCCTTGCCATCAAACGAAGTAGCTGAGCACTGCCAATGGCATTTTAACCAGCTGAATGTTGATATTTCAGCAGGCCCAGCACTGAGCCAGGTGATTGAAATTCAGGCAGATCGTGTTAAGACACTAAAAGAGCTTGCAGAGATTAGTCAGTATTTTTATCAGGACTTTGAAGAGCTTGATGCTAAAGCAGCTAAAAAGCACTTGAGGCCCGTTGCTAAGGAAGCTTTGTTATTAGTTAAGGAAAAACTACAAGCGATTTCAGAATGGAACCCTGAGGCGATTCAAGAAGCAATTAATACGACCGCTGAAGAGTTAGATGTTGGTATGGGGAAAGTGGGTATGCCTTTACGTGTGGCTGCTACTGGTTCAGGTAATTCACCGTCTCTTGATATTACGCTGAACTTATTAGAAAAAGACAAGGTTGTTCAACGAATAGACAAAGCGCTCATTTATATCGCAAATAGAGAAAATTCTTAAAAAAATCGTTGACATAAAAGGGGCTGCTGCCTAGAATGCGCCCCGCTGTTACGGAACGGTCGCTTTAAAGGAATCGGGGCTATAGCTCAGCTGGGAGAGCGCTTGCATGGCATGCAAGAGGTCGGCGG
>CAZVDU010000179.1:0-7578 GCA_964625615.1 uncultured Pseudoalteromonadaceae bacterium
GCTGTTTTCGAGGACTTATACGGCAATACATGGGACTTGCTAGAGCCTAAATAACCTCAGCTTAATAATGGGTTATTTAAACTCTACATCCTCACCTGATGATGCTAACGTTTTTGTCTCGATAATATTCTCTTGGTCGGTAAAACGAATGTAACCAATACCACTGCCATTTGAGAGCGTCCTGGTTTGGCTATCGTTGGGCTTTCTGACACGAACTGACATACGACGCCTTTGCGTAAACCAGTTCAAAGGAGAACGACGAGCATAGAGTAGTTGGTTTAATTTATCCAACCAGCTAAGCAATTTGTCAGGGAACTCATTTTTAATACCGCTGCTGGTAACTTGCACGATTTTAGGGCTATTACGCCTAAACCTTAAGGTTATGTCATAGACAAACGAATAGTGAACATCACCGGATAAGATCACAAAGTGAGGTGGTGTTTTACCATGCCTAAAGATATTCAATATCACACTGGCTGTGCCGCGATGTGCCATCCAGTTTTCTGCATCTACCGTTAGTGCCTGTCCACAGACAGTGAATACCTTCTGCACTGCTTCAATCAATTTCACTCCAAAAACTGGGGCTGCAGATACCATAATAATTGATGGTTGGTTAATGAGTTCTTGCTGCATCTCTGAAAGCGATTCCCAATCCATCAAACCTGACGGCTTAGTACCGCTGCTCTCAGAGCGCCAGCGCTGGGTACGTGTATCCAACACGACGACTTTAGGTGATGTATCTAACGTGTAATGCCACAAATCCCAATCCAAGAGTTTCTCAATCAATTGGTCATGATTATCTAAGGTTGTGGGCTTAAAGAAGTCTGGGGCTTGCTCTTCTAACTCATCAAATTTTTCGGGTGCGTTGCCCCAACCCTGACATAACCAATAGCTAATCAGGGCATTTCCAATGATGCGTTTAGAGAATGGATGACCATACGCAGCCTCCTCCCAATCGCGTGTTAAGTTCCAATCATCGGTTACGTCATGATCGTCAAAAATCATATAGACCGGAATATGCGCCAAGCCTCGCCTAACCTCAGATAACCCTACAACAAAGGCTTCGATAGCTGCCTTTTCTTCATCAAATCGTTCTTTATATTGTTCGAGAGGCGTGCGTTCTGGTAATTCTACAAAGCCCCATAGGGCTGGCGACCAAACGAGTATGTACATACTCATCATTTCACCTAAGGTGACTAAGTGATTTCGGGCATTGACTGACGTGAAAATGGGCTTGCGTTTAGCGGCTATAAAACTTTTGTAGAGCGCCTTGTTGTCTGGTGTTTTGGGCAATAACTGTTCACGTTCGTAAAATGATAATGAATGATTAAGTAACTCTTCAGTATTGTTAGCTAAAGCACCTTCCCATTGCTCTTCGTGTAACCCAAGTAAAGCCATAACCTGGTGAATAGCCGAGAGCATTGGCCCGGCGACATCATCGGTGTATACCTGATCGCCCGACATCATCAACAGAGCTGGACGCTCTTTACCCGCTTCAATACGTTTACCAAGCTCTTGACTGACTCTTACTAACCCATCGCCACTTGGGTGATGAGGTTTGCGGCAAGACCCATGTAATAGATCATCTATCTTTCGGTGTACTTCAAAGCTGGGTAATTGTTGGCCTTCGTAAGTAATGTCAGGTACGCACTCTTTAAGCGACGTTGTCCCAGTATCTGTTGTGAAATGCATATCATAGAAAATGGGCTGGGCTATCGGGAAGTCGTCGTCAAAATGCGTACTTATTAGTTTAACGAAAGCACAACGACCAACAGCTACGGAAGATACTTTCTGACTCGCTTGCGAGTAAGGTTGAGAGGTTTCTTCGTGACTTTGATAAAACGATGCATCACATTGACAATCTTTGGAGGTTATTAACCAGATGGTGACTTCGTTAGGTGACACTTTACGAATAATAGGGCCCGCGATGACAAGCGGTAATTCAGCACTACTCATATTTAATGGTCACCTTCAGATGTCGCTGAATTTATTAGTTTGTTCATAGTCTCCCAGTCGTGTTTAACTTGTTCTGAATATTTAATGCTACTACAAACAAGCTCTTCGATGTAATTAGGTAATTTGGCAGCGATGATCTGTTCAAAACGCGTTGAACGTCTGTCTGCTCGACAGTGCGCTAATGCCAGTGCTTGGCCACAAATTGATGCGTATTGAACAATGGTAGGTGTATCTGCTTGTGTGTCAAAGCCTATATCTTCGGGTTTAATGCCGACCTTTGCATGATGCCTGGAACGAATGAGGAAGTGTTGCCCATCCCATTGAACATCATCCAATATTAAGTCAGGTCTGCGCTGCATACGCCTTTTACAGACAACTGTTAAGTGGGAAGGGTTTAGCTGGTTAATCGGACTACATGCTCTGAAGTAACACAACGGCGCCGCTTCTCGTTGTTTTTTTACTTCGACGATATGACACAACGCCAGCTCGTTCGGGTTAGATACATCGATATGTTTTGGGCCTACCAAAAGATAATATCGCTGCATATTAATGGACCCAGTTCCGGAACCAATACGCTGAACAATGTCCAGAATATGATCGTCGACATAAGGGCTCATAATTTGTTTTACATCGGCATATAACGCCTTAGTTAAGCGCACAAACTTTTTAGGGAGTGTTTTAAAAACCAGCTTTTCACCTGAATAGTCGATAGCTTTAGCCAAGGCACTTTTGGTCAAGAAATGTTTTCCGCCTAAAGCCCTTTTCTTTGCTTTTTTCCAAAATGGATGCAGCACAGAGCCTTTCGCAAATGTTTTAATCACATGATGGCTTTTAAGCGAGCCTTGGTGAAGCTCCTCACAGGTGTCGGTATAGTGATAAAGAAACTCTCTGATAGCAGCTTTAACATTCGCTTTAGAGGCTGCAGGTGCTGGACTTTCTGTTATCTCTTCAGAGGTGTACTTACCTAGTTCTATCCCTCGGCAGTAGTCAGTGGTGAGTGACAAGCTGATGCAGAATCTCACTAAATCCCATATACAACTGCCTACACAGGCGTCGTCAAAATCATTTGGGCCAAATATGACGGTTTCGTCATGGGAACCCTCTTCATTATAAAAGCCGAAGTTAGATACATGACAGTCTCCCATCACCATGGTGTTAGGTATCAGCTGATCAAGCTTCTTAGGCAAAGGTAAAAGGCCACTGTCGATATCATGATAAAAAATCTGTGCGGAACCCCGGAAAAAGCGAAACGGATTGCTCGCCATCGCCTTGTGCTTTCGGCATGGATTTTTAGCGTTAGGCTTTACGCCATCAACTTGTTTCAGCAGTGCTGAGATAACTTCGCTTCTATCCATAGTGTTTTATCTTTTTATTCATGATGAGACGATTTTACGAAAACAGGCCTAACTTAAACTGATCATCTTCATTTTTAAAGCAAATCTTCTTTGTATAAGTGACGTAATCCGATTAGGATCCATAGCCTATTTTTTGATGACATAGAGACAATAGCATGTCCCAGCTCCGCTATGCATTGCGCCAGCGCAAGATAACCTGTTATTTTTTCTTTCTATCGGTGTTACTACTTGGTGCGTGTTCGCCCACAGAAAAGAGTACAACGACAACAGATGAACGCTTAGATTACAAGGACGGTGTTGAACGCCTGGAGGGTAAATGGGTTGCTGACTCCAATGGCAGAGCCATGCAGGATCCGCAAACATCTGGGTTAGCTGCTTGGCGTGGTAAGTTGTTAAGTATTTCTGACCGAAGTGCTGTGCTGAAACAGCGATTGACGATACATATTATTGACCCTAAAACGGGTCAACTTCAAGGGACTGGCTTTCCTATTGCCTTATCCGACTCTTTAGCGTCCAGCTGTTTTGCTGATTACATTAGCGATAATCCAGATTTAGAAGCTCTAGCAGTCGATCCACAAAATGACAACGTGTTTTATACGGTAACCGAAGACGCCTCTATGACGTCATTGTCACCTGCATGTGAGCAGCGATTCCCGGATACTGGTTCGACAGAATACCCAACTGTCTTGGTTCGATTAGAACTGCAGGATGATAATCGTGTCTTGATGACCCACGCCCGCCCAGTTCGCTTTGCGCCAGAGTTCGGCGTAGGTAATTTTCCAAATGATGGTATAGAAGGTTTAACGGTAGATAACAATCAGCAACTTTACCTTGCACTGGAAAAAGACAGTCAAAGTAATGCGCGAGTCTTCCAGTTAACCATGGGAGATGATTTTTGGGAGACCGATAACTTTGCTGAGGCACAAGATAAAGGCCTTATTGTGCCTAGTTTCAATAAAGGCAATCACCCAATTAACGGCATACAGTATGTCGAATCATTAGGGAAGGAAGGCGCACTTGTCGCTGCTGCTCGTAATGATAATCAGCTGTGGATTATTTATCTGGATAGGAGCACGCCGACAAAGGTTATTAATATGAACTTCTGGGCACCAACGGCAGGTAATAACGGCCAAAGAAGCGAGCGTTGTGAATCAATGGAGCTTATGGATAACGCTTCAATCGAAGGTGTAGCGGTGCTGGATGGTCAATTGTGGCTGATAAACGATCCATGGAAGCGAAATTATCTTAAGAACATTATTTGTGAGTCCAACGAAGATCGTTACAAAGGTATGTCGCCATTGTTGTTTAAGGTGCCTCTTGAGGCACTGTAATTTAGGATGAGTTGCCGCTTAGTAGTTGTGAATTCAAAGGCTTATTTGCCTTTAAATCACCCTATTTGTCGCGGTCCTATCGTGCAACTCCTTCCGCCTTTCGATTAATAGCGAAAGAATGTGACTGACAGCGTACAGCGAAGAGAAGTCAAAAAACGGGTACGAGTTTGCTCCTGCTTTTCTCATATACGATTTGCACACTGTCTTCTTCTCGATGCACTCCCCATAAGTTATTGAAGAACCTTCGATCAGCGATACTTTATTTCTCTAATCGTTGTAGCAATCTTTTAGCCAGTGAATAGTCAGGATCAATTGCCAGTGCTTTTTCAAACATGACCTTAGCACGTTCAACGTTGCCTTGATCTCTACGCACAACACCCATGCCGAGATAAGACTCCTTACCTTCAGGATATACATTTAGGGAATGCTGAAATATTTTTTCTGCGACAACTAAATTCTTATCGATTATTGCGTTGACTCCTAGGTTAAATACTGTCGATATAGGTGGTTGGATTTTATACCCGTATCGTTTTGAGAGCTTATCGAAATGCTGAGTGACTTTGTCCAACGTGTCCAAGTTTTCAAAAGGGTTAAAATCAGGATATAGGGCAAGGAGAAACTGTGTAAAGTCCATTGCTGGGACATGACCTTGGTTTACCAATTCTTCCACTTTATAGGTAAAACTTTCTGGTTTGTGATCCTCTACAATATTAGAGAATTCAGCAATAGATCTTGTTGTGTCGTCACGATCATCATCACTGTAAATAATATGTAGAAATCTGTTTTTCGCTAGAGTTTTTAACAGACCTGACTTTATTTTTTGTTGAAGGACTGCAGGCATGTTACTAAGGGATGGGCTGCTTGCTAAGTAGCTATTAAACAGATGTGGCTTATTGAGTAGAGTGTAAATACTGAAGAAGCCACTGTTAGAACCACCAAAAAGCACGTTGAATGGAGCGGTCCGGTATGTATTGTCGACGTGTGGCATCAGCTCTGTCTCAAAAAAGTTAATATAATTATCCGGGATGGTTGTGTCTTGATTATCTCTTGTTGGCAGCAAAATACTATTTCCTTCAGGTAAATCTACGCCAATGAGTATCATCTCAGGAATCTGTGTCTCGCCCATGTAGTCTAGCGTAGACGCTAGCATGGCGAACCGAGCTCGATAATGTGAGCCCAACATATACAGCACGGGATAGGTTTTCTTGGCACTATCGTAGTTTTCAGGTAAATGAATAGATAGCGGAACAGTTTTGTTTAACACTTTTGATTGAAGTGATGATATTTCACCTAAAGTAACCGCCGGGTTTTCTTTGTCAGCAAACACCTTAAAACAGCATGAGAGTGCAACTAGAAAAATCAAAATTGTTTTATATGAGGTAACCATCTACAAACCCTTAATTGTAAAATAAATATTGGTTTATGCAGCTTGAGGTGGTTTTATTGCCCCGAGCTTTTGATTTATATAAACCCACCTTCATTGTTCAAAGTCCCTTTATAAGTAAAGGAACAAGAGGAATATAAAGAAGTTAAAACGGAAACACTTGACGGCAGACTGACTTCTAGCTGATTTCTTACTGATTTATAATCACTTCTTATTTATCAGTGAGCTAAGGAAGATAATTTCGCTGAATTCATTCTTTATGAACGTGCAGCTTTCGGTTTTTGAATGTCGTTAGGCGTAACTACGGTTTTGTAGTACCGTAGCAAGTTGGAGAGTGCGTTCGTTTAGATCTGCTATGGGGTACAAAGCTCTGACTGAATATGACTACAATGGCGGTGAAAAAACGGAAATGGAACTTAATGTAGATTGATTTTCACCTCAACCTTAATCCGAATGTTAAATCTACTTAGTAGGTTATAAAAACTCCCGAAAGTAGGTGTTAATGCCTTACTACTGGGCGCATAAATGCTTCGCTAAAATTAACTGTGAAGGAGCATAAGCTAAGCTTTTTATGTCCTTTTGAGTCGGTTGCTAGCTGTTTGCTGAATCATCTGAGTTGCTGTTGGTTGCGATAAATCCAAGCCAAAATACCATCTCAAAAATGGCACCAATGACGAGAAAAGCAATTGCACCATTAGTAAAGCCATAGAAATAAAAACCAGCGGCACCTAGCAACAATAAAATAAGAATTAAAGATTGATTCACTGCGAGTTTTTGCATGATAAATCCATTTAGAATTGAAATTTTAAGCTAATAGGCATTATAGTTTGTTATTAAATAAACCCAGAAAAACTGTGCAACAGGGAATTTCAAATAAACAATTAACGCTCGCTTAAACGGTGAAAATGGCTCTTTATATTTACCGCTTTAAGTGTTTGTTATACGTCAAAGCCGCGCTCCCTAACAATATCCAATACTTCACCATGTCCAAGCAAGTAAGCAGAAAGGCGCACTTTCTTTCCTGATTTAAATTCAAACGTATACCAATACATCGATACATTGAATTTCGCTGCAACAAGGTCATCCCAGCTCTCTTTTTTTGAACCAGTCCATGGGGTATAAAAGCTAATACTATCTGAGTCAAACGTTCCGCCCACTCTATAGTATTCAGCAAAGCAAGCAATAGCAGCGATTCCGAATCCAAAGAACAATAATAGCACTGAGATGAATTCACTGGTCTGTTCATGAACATCCTGATCATAAACAAACATCCAAACAGCAAGAATAGAGAACGCTAAACAAGCTAAAGCCAAAATAAAAATTAATAAACCATGCTTTAACTCACCATGTGTATTTTTTCTTCGAGCAGCTTTGATTACAAAAGTACTAATTATTACTGCTACTAATCCACCTGTTAGGCCTGAAATTATGCTTGAATCCACTTACATCCTCCTTGATTTATAATCTTTAACATAAACGGCAACTGCTCATTGGTTATAATGCGAAGCAACCTGTGAGTAGTTGTTCGAGTGAGCGATAGTGATCGGGTTGA
>CAZVDU010000180.1:0-7404 GCA_964625615.1 uncultured Pseudoalteromonadaceae bacterium
AAGATTGACTGTGCCATTTGTATCTGACTCAAAAAGAGTTTTTGCTGGTCATAATTAAGTGTATAAAAGGGTTGCTGTGTAAGCGCAGGATCAAGCCCTAACATGCCTATTTCGCACAAGTAACCCGCTAAAGTAATATCACTGACTTGCTGTTTATCCAATGCTAAATGTTGTGCAATTCTTCCTGCAAGCTGCCCGGTGTTTTTAGCAAAGCTTGCGTCAAGATTAGGGTTAATAGCGATAAAGTTGAACAGCATACGTTGTGTTGCATGGTTGTTATTCTCGATACGGTGCATGGCTGCACGAATTTGTTTAGTCCTTAGCAATACTTTGTCCTCAAGAGCGAGGTTGGCGTGTTTTAGTTGTTTATTTTGTTCAGCAACTTGTTGCTGTAGGCGTAGATTTTCAGATTTTAGCGTGACCGATTCTATCCCATCTTTGATCGCTGCAATTAACTCATCATTGTCCCAAGGTTTTTGCATGTAGCGGTGTATTTTACCTTTGTTCACCGCGGCGACAGTTGACTCCATGTCAGCGAATCCGGTGAGTAGTATTCGGTATGTATCAGGGAACTTTTCTGCTATTTGTTCAAGTAACTCGGCGCCTGACATATTGGGCATGCGCATATCAGAAACAACAATATGCACCTTATGTTCGTTTATAAGTGTCAGTGCATCGGCACCGCTCTCGGCGGTTAGGAGGGTACAAGGTTGTTTACGCAGTAGGCGTTTCATTGAGTTGAGAATGTTCTTCTCGTCATCCACACATAGTACAGTGACCTTAATTGCCTCTTTCTCTGCATTTTCTTCTGTTGGCATGCTGAACCTCCTAATGAGTGTCTGTTAGCTTTTTCTGCTCTTGTTCAAGAGGTAAAACGACAGTAAAGGTTGTACCTTTATTAATTTTGCTGTCGACTTTTATCTCACCGCCGTGCTCTTGCACTATACCGTAGGATATAGCCAGCCCAAGCCCGGTACCTTCACTCTCTTTCTTGGTGGTAAAGAATGGATCAAAGAGTTGATTAATATGTGCTTCTTCGATGCCTCTACCACTATCTTGTACGGCAATCGCAATATGCTCGCCAATGAGCTGAGTTGAGATTTTTATTTCCCCATTACCTTCTATAGCATGCCCAGCATTCACAAGTAAATTAGTAAGTACCTGGGTAAGTTTGCCCATGTTGGCGTTGATCTTAGGAAGCTCTGCAAATTGCGTAGTAATGTTGCAGTGATATTTAAGTTCGTTCGACACCATTTTTAGGGTTGTATCAATACAGGCATTGATGTCAATCAGGTGCATTTCATCAGAGTCTGCACGGGAGAATTGCTTCAAGCTTTGCACGATGTCCTTCACACGTGTTAATCCGTCTATGGACTCAGTGATCAACTCGCCGACGTCGCTGCTAATAAAGTGTATGTCCTCTTCCAGCATGAAATCTTTGAGAACATGGGCTTTGTCTCGGCGTTCAAAAGCGTCTTTGCAATCCAAGTAGTCCTGTAATTGTGTCGTAAGCAATTTATAGGTATCTAAATAGTCTTTTAATGATGAGAGGTTACTATTCACAAATCCAATCGGGTTATTAATTTCGTGTGCTACGCCAGCTGCTAGTTGCCCGATTGAAGACATTTTTTCAGCTTGTGCTAATTGAGCTTGGGCTCGTTGTAAGTCCAAGTTGGTTTGTTGCAACTGCGCGTTTTTATCGGCGAGCATTTTGGTGCGTCTCTCAACACGATTTTCCAGGGATTGATTTAAATGTTCTAAATCCAATTGATATTGCTCACGCTTGTCATGTTCAATTTGTAAGGTCGTGATCAGTCGATTAAACGAATGCGCGACGTGTGTGAGTTCGTCCTTACCTTTTTCTTCAACGTAGGCCGCTTTGTAATTACCTTCGCTGACTGCTTTGCCAATGTTCTTGGCACCTACGAGCAGTGTTTTCAGTTGGCGTGTTAGGTAGTTACCTAATATAAATGAGAACAGCGCAACCAACAGCATTTCAGCGATGGCTAGGCCTGAGACCCAACGAACAATTTGTTGGAAAGACTCCCGAATACCTGCAACGCCAATACCTATTTCAACACGACCATATACAACACCGCTTTCTTTGATCAGCGCGAAAGTGTCAAAAATATCATCATCAATTGCTTCGACCTGATCATCGGCTTTGAACGCTTTCGTTAATGTATCTGGCGTCCCTTTCTCTGAAAAAACAAGCCCGTCCGCATCTAAAACGCGTGCGTATTGTATATCTGGGTTAGTCATCACTTCAGTTACAAAGGCATCTAATGAAGCTAAGTCATAGGACAAAACAGCATCTTTTGTTGTGGTTGCGAAAAGCTGCGCAGCAGTGCTCGCTCTTTTGGTCAGACCGTCGTTAATGGTCGTACGCATAAAATTGAGCGTGACGCTGATTAAGATAATCAGCAGTAATGCTTCAATAATGGCTATTCCAAAGATTGTTTTGCTGCGCAAAGACATGGGCTCAATCCTTACTTGGCTTCAGGGACTGACAGCATATTGATGTCCAATGCTCGTACATCGTCCCAATCACTGTTGGTTGCCTGCGCGAAGCCATTGAACTTAATGCCTTCAAGTAGAGGTTTTGCGTTGCGATCACTTTTCATTGCAAGCATTGCGTTTTTTAGTCGTTCGGCTGCCTGTCGGGGTAAGTCATGACGAACTGCAATTGCGTGTGGTGTATAAGGTGCACTTTGCCAAATAATTTTTAGTTGGTCACTAACCTGTGCTGGTGTATTGGAGAATGTCCTGACAACGCCACCGCCGGCAACAAAGAATTGCTTTGATACGTTGAGATAAACAGAGTCATGCGATGATACGTATGTCGGTAATACATTGATGCCTTTTCTTTGCATTTCTGCACGCGGGATAATGGTCGCCGCAAAAGCCGCGGGAGCTGGGAAAGCGAGTCTTTGGTCATGCAGTTGTTCAATAGTATTGATACCAGAATCTTTGTGCACAACGATGATCCCTCTGATTGTCTTGTCACTTTGTTTTGTTAGTGCCTGGTAACCGTTGGGCTGGTTAAAAACCGCAAAATGATAAGGGTTCATGTAAGCGATGTCGTACTCTTTTGCGGCTAAACGTTTTTCAAAGGTAGGGATGTTTTTTGCTGTAGCAAACTGAATGGTGTCACCAGTTTTTTCACTTAAGTAACGCAATAGTGGTGACCAGTTGGCAGCGAGCTTTTTAGCAGATTGCTGAGGCACTATGCCAAAAGTCAATGTCTCAGCATGGCTGGCTGATGACACTAATAATAACAGTAGTAACCATGTTGATAAGAAACATAATGCTCTAGTCCTCATACTATTTACCCCCCTTTAAAAAGCAGCATACACAGTGTGTACATTATTGGTTGATTACATCATTAATGACCTTAAGTAAGTCCTCATTCTGAAATGGTTTGCTGATAACAGCATCCGCACCTAAATCGAGTGCTTTTTGTAGTGATTTATCGTCTAGCGCAGATATCACAATAATTTTCGTTTGTGCAACAGATTCTTGTTGGCGAGCGAACGTCAGTACTTCGAACCCGTCTACTCCGGGCATACTGAGATCGAGTGTCATTATGGATGGCTTATTGGTGTTTAACATTAATCCTGCTTGAAACCCACCATTAGCCACTGAGCATTCAAACCCTGCTTTTGATAGCACTCGCTTTATAGCTTTAGCATAAGCAGGTTCATCATCGACAATAAGAACATCACGCTTAGCGCCCTTAAGATCATCGGGAACAGGCATGCTGTTTTCTTTAAGAAATAATAAGAAGTCTTGTATTTGTACACGATTATTACCCCGACCAGGCAATTTATAAGCCTTTAAGCTACCTTTATTAATCCAGCGGATGACAGTGCGTAAGTTTACGTCACAGTATTTTGCTATTTCGCCCGTTGTTAATGAGTGGTTTCGTGTCATACATTACCTCGCTGTTAGGGTATTTATAGCATTTGTGACAAAAATGTCAAATGCGACATTTGCGACATTTGTGTTTTTTTATGTTAAGGTCATCGCATATTTTGGTTAAAGTGATTCCACTATAAGTCAAATGATCTATGGTTTATGCCTTGGTGCAGAGTGACAAGAGGAGGCTAGAGTATGAAAAATATGACGTTGTTCTTATTATCATTAATGAGTTATTCGACCTTCGCTGTCGATGTTAGCCCTTATGCAAATGTCCTTCTGCGTTATGAAAATGAAATTGATCATGAGTTCTTTAGAGACAGAGAAAGGATTCGACTCATTGGCCGGGTTGGTGTTGACGTTAAATTTAACGACGTATGGTCCAGTCGGTTCGGCCTTCGAACCGGGCTTAAAAATCGACAGAATGTGCCTGCTATTACTATTGCGCGCTTTACTGAACAACGACAGCCACCTAACGATATTTTTATTGACCGGTTCTATATCACTGGAAAGTTCGAAAAACTGACGTTAAACCTTGGAAAAATTCCCTGGGGAACTAAGCAAATTAGCAATATCTTTTGGGATCGATCTTTGAACCCGCAAGGTGCACACCTCGATTATATGTTTGATGAGTATAATAAAATTTCGGTAGCTCACTTTGTACCGCTTGATGGCGCTACGAATACTATCGGCCAAATGTCTGTTGCCCAATGGGTTCACACAAGGAACATCAGGAGCTGGAAATGGACAATAGCGCCTTGGTTAGTGAGTTTTAACGGACAGACAGGCGCTGATTTCGCAACAAGAGACACCGATATTGATAATCGCTTTGTCAGGCTGTCTACTTTTATCAAGAAAGGACAGTGGCAATTGGGGCTTGATCTAGGGCGCTCGCTTGAGAGTTTCGAACAGTTCTCAGAACAAGGTTTTGATGATCAAAAGAATAGTCTGGTTGCAGAGGTTAAGTACGGTAATTTAAAGCAGGTGGGGCACTATCAATGGCATGTGCGTTTTTTACGTGTTGAGCGTTTCTCTGTTGTTACTGAATTCGCCCAAAACATCACTTCCCCGGTTGATACATCAAACACACAAGGTGTCGACTTCAGATTACGACGCAAAATGGGCAAGAGATGGTGGCTAGGTGGACGCTTTAGCCAACTACAGCGGCTAGTTGGTCTGCAAGAAGAAGGTATCCGTATTCGCATTGAGGGTCGATACGACTTTTAGAGAATGTTAATGGGCATATAGTGCTTTAACGTGGTAAGGTTAATTTATTGACCTTTTGTTGTGAGGCTTACACTCAAAAAAGGTAATTAATTCAGAGGAGTGACACTATGGATCATTCATCGACTTGCCAAAGAGAAAAGACAAGTACCTTATTACTTGTCGATGACGAACCGGCCATTCTAAGGTCCCTGTCGCGTGCACTTAAAGATTGCCCTTATGACATTCTGACGGCTAACAGTGCTGAACAAGCTCAGGAAATTATGGCGGAGAATGATGTTCAAGTTCTATTGTCTGATTACCGCATGCCTGACACTGATGGCGGTGAGTTGCTTAAACAAGTTAAGCGTGACCACCCTAGCACAATCTCTATGATTTTATCTGGCTATGCAGACTTTGCCAGTGTGCAAGACGTTATCAACGCCGGAACTGCCTTTCGCTTTTTGTCGAAGCCTTGGAACAATGATGACTTGCTTAAGCATGTAGAACAAGCGTTTGTGGAATATAAAAAGAGCACGAAGGAAGAGTACGAGCCTCAGAAGTCACCCTTATACAGCCACGCGTTATTGGAACCTGATGCGGTATTGGCAGACTCTTTGATGCACGTCGTTCAAGCGAACATAGAGTCTCTATTGAAAGCATCAAATGATTTCTATGTCATCCAAGCTCACATTGATAACTTTTATCACCTGAAATCTCTGTGTGAGATTCACTTGGCAGATTTTTTACTTAACCGACTTTCATCCTTTGCTAAAACATTGTTATCCAAAGAATGTATTTGCCTATATGGTAGTGGCGGTTGTTACTACTTTTTATGCATAAAAACGGATATGAGTGGTGGTATTGAGCCCGTTATATCGCAACTTTATCGGCAGTTAACGATGCCTTTCGAGGTTGCCGACGAGTCCTTTAAAGTGTGTTGCAAGTTAGCTTATCTATACGTCACAGGGAATACACACACTGCTCCTCGTATTATCAAGAGCCTTTCTGCTGCAATGAGTGATTCAAATTTTGTTCAAGATAATATCGTTCAGCTCGATAGTGCGCATTTAGAAAAATTACAGAGAGATCAGAAGATTACTTATGGCATCCAGCCTGCAATCGAGCAGGGAGCTTTTGAGCTTTATTTTCAACCTAAGGTGTCCTTACCGCATCGAAAAATTGAGAGTGCTGAGATTCTTATGCGTTGGAATCACAGTGAGTTAGGCTGGGTATCACCTGAGGAGTTTATTCGTTTAAGTGAGTTGGACGGTCAAATTGATGATATTTGGCGGTGGCTCTCAAGAGCTAGTTTTGCAGCGATAAAATCCTTAGTCGAACGACATCCTGAGCTCAAACGCATCTCTCTCAACATTTCCTCTCGGCAGTTGCAGTCAAAGACAGTGATTGAGGAGCTACAAGCGTTACTCTTTGAAAACAAATTGTCAGCGGAGCATATAGAACTTGAGATAACGGAAACCAATATGTTGAGTAATATCGAAACATGTAGCGACACTATACTCGCCCTTAAAAAGCTTGGTTTTCAATTATCGATAGATGACTTTGGTTCTGGCTATTCGTCGCTGGCGTATATTGCTAAATTACCCATTGATGTCGTCAAACTCGATAAGTCGTTGATTGAAGATCTTAGTGATTCGTCAGCTAATCAATCCTTGGTTGGACATATATTGCAAATGACACGTGCTTTGGGAATAAAAACGGTGGTTGAAGGCGTTGAAAGCAATAAACAATTAGAGATATTGCAAGAGATGCCATGCGACAGCATCCAGGGGTTTCTATTTAGCCCTGCCGTCGATATAGATGCATTTGATAAATTGTGTTTTGAACAGCCATTTAGCTGCTAGTAACGCTTATATCGAAAATCACGGCAAAGCGTTACGTTTTTTGAGCCGCTTTGCCGGTGCTTTTAGGTGAATCATATTATTTCAACAGTGTTAGTCTGCTTGAGAAAGGTAGGCTTGTACCTCTGGTGCTTGGCGTTGTATAGAGAAAGAGATTAAGTCTGCTCCGTTGCATCGCATGCCGTTTTGTTTGACCAGACGCTCTAAAACACCTTTTTCGTTCGTTGCAATTACACCAACTTTTGAGCGGATATGGCGTTTTAGCAAGTTAACATCATTGCTCAAAACTGCTTTGCAAAAGCCAGAATACTCTAAATCACCAGAGAACTTTATATCATACATTGGCTTTGTTTCGGCACTTGCACCTAAGGCATAAAAGAGTGTGGCTGCAATTAATCGTTTTTTCATTTTCATCTCCAAA
>CAZVDU010000181.1:0-1627 GCA_964625615.1 uncultured Pseudoalteromonadaceae bacterium
GCTCAGCCTCTCTAGTTGTAAGCCGCTTATTTACTTTGTGCCATAGCTTCACTATTGCCCGCCTATTTGACAGTATTCGCAATAAACTTTCGGTAGTTAGCATCGAGATATGCATGCGGACTATGACCCATCTGCAAATAAACGATGAGAGATTTCGCATTATGCTTGGGTCAACTCGTTAAGTGATCAAAGGAGTAATATCGTCCTTCTAGGGTCGCTAAGTTAAAACGTACAGCTATCCAATTGATTTCTGCACTAGGAGTATTGAGTAACATACTAAGTTTTTTGGAAAGTCAGTACCAATTGGTTAAAACAATGATATGTTTAAACTAAGCGGTCAAGATTGTACTTTAATCTTCTTAGTGAGTTTGAGTAATAAGGCGTTCTGCTTCAGAAGCAATGGTACGTAGGCTTTCCTCTGAGAACACTCCCCTGCCGAGCACTCTAATAGCTACTACGAGGGAGATTAGTAGTTTAGCTGTTGTCGTTGGAATGATGTCTTTAGCGATGTCTCCGCGGGCTTGAGCGACTTCAATCCCACGTTGGAAAAATGCTTCTGATTCGCCTAGCCCTTTGGTCACTATCTGCTTAACCTCTTGGCTATGAGATGGCAGGTCTAATGCCGTGTTAATTAGGAAGCACCCTCTTTTACGTCCATCGTTTATTGTTTCATCAATAACGGTGTCAAAAAACTTCTGAAAGGCTTCCCTAGGGTTATTAAGTGCTTCCAGTTCAGTTATGATCATTTTTCTATTTTCGGTATCGTATTTCCTTAATGCTTTTATAAAAAGCTTTAACTTACCACCAAATGCATTGTATAGGCTGCCTCGGTTGATACCAGTCGCTTCTGTTAAATCAGAGATAGATGATGCTTTGTAGCCTTTCTCCCAAAAGACTTGTATTGCCCTATCTATGATCACTTCTTCATCAAACGACTTCTCCCAAGGCATAATACTATCTCTATCTTAAACTATCTGGTAAAAACACTATCAGTTTATACCGATCATAACAAACATTGTTTTCGCTGATGATGGCTGTGGGTTTTAAAATGCAATGCTTGTTTCTTCAGAGATCAGTATAAAAAACTTCATCTTTCGATGAAGCTTTTTCTTATTTCGTGATATTGGATTGGTTTTAGCGCTTATGCTTGAGCACTTGGGCGTGAACCCGCTGCTTCGCGCCATTTAGCTAGGTTTGTTAGTGTTTCGTCTGGCTTGACACCGACGAACTCAGCGAAATCTATAGCACACATTGCTGTAATATCCGCGAAGGAGAATGTGTCACCTGCGACAAATTCGACATTAGCTAACTGTGCATCTAAACGCTTGTAAAATGCATTAATACGAGCTGTGCCACGAGAGGCTAGCTCGCTGATTTTTGGCGTATCATTGGTGCCAGGTAGAGAACGATTCTCAAATGCTGGGTTAGAGTTACTCAATACGTCCTTCTACTTGGCGTATCCAAGGTTCAATAACTGCTTTTTCTTTGGGGGTCGTACCATAATGTGCTGGTTGTGGTTGAGTTTCTTCGAAGTAACGATAGATAGTACTTGTCTCATCAACAACTGAACCATCATCTAATTGCAATGTAGGCATTAATTTACCTGACTTCGCTGTGATCAGTAATC
>CAZVDU010000181.1:1727-4555 GCA_964625615.1 uncultured Pseudoalteromonadaceae bacterium
CCTTATTTTCATTTATTCGGAGAACAGAAATGACTGATTTTACTTTTCACACTGAAGAAACAGCACCTACTAATAGCACTCCTCTTCTAACAGGCGCTAAGAATGCGTTCGGCTTCTTACCTAATTTATTAGCTGGGATGGCGACTTCACCAGCCTTACTTGAAGGTTACATGACGCTTGCAGGTGTTTTCGATAAAGCAGATTTGACTGAAACAGAACGCCAAATCATCTTGATGACCAACAACCGTTTAAATGGCTGTACATATTGCATGGCTGCACATACAACTATGTCTCAAGGTGCAGGTGTCGCTGCTGATGTGATTGAGTCTTTACGCACAGGTGCTGCAATCGCAGACAGCAAACTTGAGGCGCTACGTCATTTTACTGCCCGTATTAACGAAACACGTGGTTGGGTTGAGCAAACCGATCTGGATACACTTTTCGCAGCAGGTTACACGCAACAGACTGTTCTTGATGTGATTCTTGGTACAAGTCTTAAGGTGATGTCCAACTACACAAACCACGTAGCAAACACACCAGTAGACGACGTGTTTCAAGCGAATGCTTGGGCTAAACCCCATAGCTATTGATCCGTTGCCAGCAAAGAGTAGTAAAGCACTAGAGGTAGTTAGGCTAGTAAATAAAGGTTTGCTTGGTTTGAGGTTTTTTAGGGTCTATAGCTTTGTTGCTCACTATCAAAAGCAGTCTTCAGATACTTACTTGCATATATTGTCGGGTAACGTTGAGTTTGCAATTAAATATGGTGATGTTTTAAAAGCTACGGTTGAAGAGCGAAAGGCATTGGAATCCATGAGTTTTACCATTGAATTTAAAGAGAGTTAATTATGTTACTAGATACCCCACTATGTGATTTTGGATGGAAAGCACCCGATTTCACACTGAAAGATCCTGATGGAAATAGTTTCAACATGACCGAGCAGCTGGGCGAAAAAGGATTATTGATCGCATTTATATGCAACCACTGCCCTTACGTTCAGGCTATAGGTGATCGCTTAACACAAGACGTGAAAGAGCTTCAGGCTGAAGGTATCAATGTGCTTGCTGTTATGTCGAATGACTACACTTATGTACCTGAAGATGGCCCCGCTTACATGAAGCATTTTGCAAAGCATTTTGGGTTTACCTTCCCTTACCTAGTTGATGAAGGTCAAAAAGTTGGTCGTGCTTATAAAGCAGTTTGTACGCCTGACTTTTTCGGCTTTAACAAAGACGGTGAACTGCAATATCGTGGTCGTCTTGACGACGCACGTATGGGTAGACCATCAGACAGAACTAAAGAGTTAGTCAATGCAATGAAGCAAATTGCAGAAACGGGCAAAGGTCCAGAACAACAAACAGCGAGTATGGGTTGCTCAATTAAGTGGCGTTAAACGTTATGGCTGACATTGATTTATATATCTGAGTAAGGCCCAATAGCTTGAAAGCCTTTGCCACACTCGAAGAGCTTGGTTTGGATTATAAACTTAAGTCGATTGATATCAGGTTGGGGATTGTTGGTTGATAAGAAAATCCAATGCCATGAGGGGCTTAATTTGCCTATCAAAGAAAGGACTCTCTAAAGCACATAGTAGTATTAGTGCTTTCACCCTTCTTTATTTTTAAACGCTAAGAAGGAACATTTCGCCCTTTCTCCAGCCATTCATTGCAATGACATTTTGAAAAAACTTAGCCGCTTGATATAGTTCACACCTATCAAAAATAGACAATTAGGAAGTGCAATGAAGCAATGGTTGTTAGTAGGGATTACGGTTTCTGTCTTATCTTTTTTTCAATCGAGTGCGTTCGCACAAAGCGATAAAAATGTCTCACCGGTGACGGGTGAGAACTACAACATTATATTTGAGACGGCGCCTCAAGGTGATGACTTATTGATTGCTTATAATGCTTTTCGTGAATACCACGCTCAATATAAGGACGCCAAAGGGTTTAAAGCGTTTGCGCAATCTGAAGGTGGTGCATGGGCTTATGTGACTGAGCGTAAGTCGCAAAAGGCGGCAAATGCTGAAGCTTTGAGCTCATGTCAGGGCCACAATAAAAAATTTGTTGATAGTTATCCTTGCCAATTAGTTAACACAGGTGGTGAGTGGATTAGTAATGACAATCGAGCTAAAGAAATACTTGATTCACTACCGGAATTTGAACCGGAAAAGCCGATAGACTTACAGAAGCTTCGGAGTAATTCAGTTGAAGACATTGAATATAAGGATTATGCACAAGCGTTAGCTAAACGTATTTGGTTCCATCAACATTCCTTGGAAGTCGATGAACATTATAGTGCAGTAAGGCTTTCATATAATTTGAGTGCCTGGGCTAAACTTGGTTATCTGTATCCTCCAGCGAGGACCTTACTAAGGCATGTAGCCTATTATTCGGAAAAATCACTATTTGATGGTCCTCAAAATGCATATGCATTAGCGCATGAATATGACTCAGTGAATAGAGTGTTAAAAAGAGAAGATCAATCCGCTGGTTTCTTTAAATGGCTTGATAAGTATCATCCTGAAACAGCATCACGCATGTTTCATTTATTTCAAGATGAGCTGATTAAGTTTGAGCTGTTCTCACTTTATAACGATTATGTGAGACCCAAGATAGACTATAGCCAGATGTCGCAAAGTTATGTGTGGAGTGTTAACAGGAAGCGAGACAGTGAGGAATGGCAACAGCAGCAGATAGATTTTGCCACTCATCGGTTTATTTTTGAGGTTTCTCGTTTAGTCGCGATACTTGCTATGCATGATCGAGACGAAGAAGCACAACTAATTGTCCAGAAAGCAAAATTGGAGTTGGATTCCGGGGAGTTTGCT
>CAZVDU010000181.1:4655-7275 GCA_964625615.1 uncultured Pseudoalteromonadaceae bacterium
CCATAGTAATAACCTTGAGCTTCTGTGCAACCGTTTGCCATTAGGAATAAGGTAGCTTGTGGATCTTCTATGCCTTCCGCTAACAGCTTCAGGTTTAGCGATTTACCTAGATCCAAAATTGTTTTCACAATAGCTTGATCATTCTTATCTTCAGCCAAGTGGCGAACAAAAGATTGGTCGACCTTTAATCTGTCTATAGGTAGCTGTTTTAAATAGCTTAGAGAGGAATAGCCTGTGCCAAAATCATCAATCGCAAGCTCAATGCCGAGTTGTCTGAGGTTAGTCAACTTTTTAATGACAGTATCAATATCTGACATTAGCGCACTTTCGGTAACTTCTAGCTCCAAACATTCTGGCGAGAGGCCGGTCTTTGCAAGTGTTTCCTGAGTTAGGGCCACCATATCGTCCTCATCAAATTGGATGCCCGATACATTCACGGCGACTCTGATAGGTTCAAGCCCCTGTTCCTGCCATTGCTTATTAAAACGGCAAGCATCTTCAAGCACTTTCCTGCCAATAGGTAAGATAAGTCGGGAGCGTTCTGCAACGGGGATAAATTCTCCAGGAGAAACGTGGGTACCATCTGCCTTACGCCAGCGTAGTAATGCTTCAGCGCCGACTAATCTGCCACTTTGTAAACAAACTTGGGGTTGAAAATAAGGCTGTAATTCTTTCTGTTCAATGGCAACTTTTAGATCTCGAATCAAGGCTACTCTTTGGTGCAGCTCTTCCGATAACTCTGGTGAGTAGAAAATCAAGCGCTCTTTATCAGAAGCCTCAGCTTGGCTTAATGCAATATTGGCTCTGGCGATAGTGTCGCCGACACTGGCATTAGGCTCCCTGATAGCTGTTGCGCCAACGGAAGCTGTCGTTTGAATTTCATACTCTCCTACAACAAAGGTTTTGTTTATTTCTGTTGGTAACTGTTGGACTTTCTCTGAGCGACTACAGTTTTCTTTATCACTGACATAAGCAATGGCAAATTCCGCACTATTGAATCGTGCAATGACTGTGCCTGGATACAGGGTTTGAAGGCGTTCTGCTGCAGAGCAAAGTACTTTATCGCCAACGTCATAGCCTAGTGTATCGTTAATTTCACTGAATTTATCCAACTTGACTAAGATGAGCCTTAGTGCTTTGTCTGATGCCATAGTCTCTATGGCATCGGTTAGGTAGCGTACCATTGATGCACGATTGGGGAGTTTGGTTAACGGATCATAATAGGCCAGCTTTTCAACTTCCTTCTCGAGTGTTTGTCGTTGTGCTTCATTATGCTGAAAGAGACCAAGCGCGTTGTTGAGATCTCGTACCTCTATATAACCTGCTCTTTCCATATTAATGTCAATGTCCTTACGCTCAGCTAGAGAGGTAATCGCGCTGGTGACCTGTTGCATTGGCCTAGCAATACGGCGAGCAAAGCGTAAGTTGAATAGCACCAGAATGAAGAATCCAATAAAGCAGGCTGAGACCACTAGAATACTTAAGGAACTTGCTCTGGCCATCCAAGGCTCTACATTGATTTCAATCTCGAGCACGCCCCTCACGTCACCTACTTGCCAATCGTGCTTAGGTGATTCAGGGTGTGAGTTGTGACAACCAACACAAGTTGGTAGTAAAAATCTGTCTGCTAACGCAACCCTAACTGTTCGATGGCCGTTGCGTGTTGTAAAGGTAGTAACAGGGATATCTGGATTGGCAACTAATTCATTCCAGGCTCTCATTTGAAAATCATCCATAACCCGGTCTTTACGGTTATCAAAAGGAAATGGGCTAGTTAGGCTGACCTTAACCTCGTCTTCTGGCGTATTAAAATTAGACATTTCGATTAGAAAAGTTGCTGGCACAGGGATACCGGTCTCTGCCAGTTGTGCGATATGGAATGCTTCTGTCTCCGAGATACTGCTTATATTCTGCGCTGATTCGCGTAATTTGTTAGCGAGCTTAGTGCCAATATTCTGTGTGTAGTAGTCGCGTATTTTCTGTATGGTCTGAGTAATACTTAATGCATTGTTTACTGCACTTTCGCGCGCCAGGCTTTCCATTATCGACGGGGCTGTATTTAGGATTATCACTAATACCAACATCGCCAGAATAGGTACTGGGGCACTGATATGCCATTGTAATGTTTTAGGGCATAACACCCATTTTTTCCAACGATGATATATAGTCTTCATGCTCTGCTTTTTACTTGTAATCCCACGTAACGTTATTGGGATAGAGTCTTACCTGCTCTAACATAATGTCAGTGACCTTGATTTCAATCAATTCAGTTCACCTAAGCTTATTAAAGGAATAAGTGTTGTCTTTACACAGACTGATATTGATCGCGTGAAAATATGATTGTCTTCAGCAAGTAAAGCTATTCGTGAATTATGCTTACCTCTATTTTTTAAGAGAGTGCAACCCAGGTCAGCGTATTGTGAATATATGTACAAAGGTTGCTATGAGTATAATGCTGAATTGCTGCCTTATGCCAAGCAACACAAACTAGCGCTAAGTTTAGTATCAAACGATTAGAGGCATCTTTAATTGGGTAGGTTCATTGCATAGTAAAACAAAGAATTGGTATGTCAGCGGCATTAGCTAAATTGACAAGTGTGGTGATAAAAGCACTTACCAT
>CAZVDU010000182.1:0-7208 GCA_964625615.1 uncultured Pseudoalteromonadaceae bacterium
CTTTATAACTGGAAAGCCAAGTTTGAAGCAGAGCAATCAGGTGTTGCTTTAGATGTAGATGAGCGATTGTGCAATGAGAGCTTTAAGGTCAGCGATTATGGCGTTCAAAAGTTGATGGCTAAGCTTGGATTGGTAGTCACACAACGTGTTGCTTATAAGGCCACGACAAAACGCAAGCATAGTGATGCTCTAGCGGATAATTTGTTGAATATGAACTTCAACCCTGTTGGACCTAATTAAGTTTGGGCAGGTGATGTGACGTATTTAAGAACTGGCGAAGGCTGGATGTATTTGGCTATTGTCATGGACTTATATTATCGTCGTATTGTCGGTTAACATATTGATAAACGTATGACCACTGACTTAGTCAGTAAAGCCATGATAAAAGCCTACAATCTACGTCAACCACCCAAAGGTTTGGTGTTTCACCCTGATAGATGCTCGCAGTATACGAGTAAACAATACCGCAAGCTACTCAATAGCTATGATATCAGAGCGAGTATGGGTGATGTGGGTGCGTGTTGGGATAACGCTTTAGTGGAAAGGTGCTTTGGTAGTTTGAAACATGACTGGCTACTTAAGGCACCGCAACCTACACGAGAACATATGCGAAATGATGTGGCAGTCTATATGCGGTATTACAACTTAGACCGGCTTCATACGGCTAACAATGATATGTCGCCAGTCGACTATGAAAAGTCTTTTAGAGAAGTGTCCTGATGTAGTTGCGCAGAACATGATGAAATGTATTGTTGGTCTAAGACTCTTTTTAATTAGTTAAAACATCAGAAAGTTCGATCTTTGTACGATATGGCACTGCATAAACCCTATACTCTAAAGCTGCCATTTGAAAAGAAGCGGCTTTGTTGTTGCCTTTGAAGAAGGTATTTTCCCTCGTACCAAATACCCTTCTCTCGACATTTCAATTGTGTCTCTCTTGGGACTTATTTTTTATAAATATGTGATTTTATATCCATCAGCAACCTTGATAAGGTCCATGTGATCGAACTCAATAAGCCTTTGAGCTAGATTGTTATTCGATACGAGGGCAAATTTACCTTTGATAATGTTTAAAATTCCGTAAATTTATTCCTTTCCACCTATATGCACAGTGCTGATTGAAAGTACATCCCAGAGGTTTACATGTTGGTTAAATACAGCTTGTTGAGTTTTTTTTTGTTGGCGTTTTTAAGCGCCTGTGGCGGTGGTTCTGATGATGCTGTAGAGCCCCAAGTGAACCCTCCAGTCGAAGACGATAGCACTCCTGACGATGGTGGTGGTGCTGGTGGCGACGGTGGTGGCGATGGCGGTAACGGTGGTGGTGATGGCGGCAACGGTGGTGGTGATGGTGGTGGCGGCACCGGAGGAACGCCGACTGACGGTGGTAGTTTGGCAGCCAACGGCTGTTTAAATGTGGTCATAGTAAACGGTTTTGCTTACGCTGCATGTGGTAATGCAATTGAAGTCGCTGAATTAGCCACCTTTGAAAGAAGTTTAATTGATGTGTCTGCCAACGATATAACCTTTGATGCAGATGAACAGCTATTATTTACTCAAGCAGGTGGCTTGTTAACCGCATTTGATATCAGCGATCCTGCACAACCTAGTTTATTGGGCACAGCGAGCACCAATTTTGCTGCTTTCTCTGGATTGTCTGCTGCCAACGGCGTATTAGTGGTATCTGCAGGCGCAGGTGGTTCGAATACGCAGGTGTACACTTATACCAATTCAGATAATCCACTTACCCTAGCGACGAATGGTATCCCTTTAATTGATAGTACCACTGGCAACCCCGACGTTACTGTTACCGCAACGACTGATGGTGTGACTGCGTTTTACTCTCAAGATATCGGTGGTGTAGCCAATTGGGCGATCCAGATTGCGCAGTTAGATGGTGACGGCAATGTTCTATCTGTTGAGCAAGATGTTGTCCTCACGCCTGGCGGCTTTAGCTTTAATCCAGTGTTTACACCAGCCAACTTCCCTGTTGAGAGCGAATTTCTTAACGATAGGCTATATGTGGCAAACTTTGCGGCGGAAGGAATTGAAGTGATTGATTTAGTAGATGACAACACTTTGTTATCACCTATATTTCTGGCCTATGAACCAACAAATGTGGCAACAGATGGTATCCAGTTATTTGTAGTAGGAGCGTCCAACAACACAGTTGATGTTATCGATCTAGCCTCATCTACTGTGATAGACGGCCTCGTACCGACTGAAGGTTTAGCACAACCGGTTGGCGTAGCCGCCTCTTCTACTCATGTAGTGGTGGCTGATCGTACTAACGGGTTACTCATTATCACGCGCTGAGTTTTAGCTAGTAAACGATACCGGGATGCATTATCCCGGTATGTTGAGCATACAATGCTATTACTGGGATAATAGTAGCGATACAGAGAATAATGTTGAGCCGCTGAAAATAGACTGACTATATGAAAGAAACACAATTTAGAATTGACGATAAAGTCACAGTAATAACGGGGGCTAGTAAAGGAATAGGTAACGGCCTATCCAAGGAATTAGCCGCAATGGGTGCTAAATTGGTGCTATGTGCGAGAAACGAAGAAGAACTTAACCAGCTTGCTCAAGAAATAATCGCAGAAGGCGATTTTGCTGATGTGTTTGTCATGGATATTAACTCAATCGAGGAAATCCGTCATACATTTGAGAAGATCAATACAAAATACGGCGCGATTGATATTCTTATCAACAATGCAGGACTTGGTTTCAATCACGCTGCATTAGACGTTACAGAAGACGATTGGGATCAAATGATGGACGTCAACATGAAAGGACTCTTCTTTTGTTGCCAACAAGCTGGTAAGCATATGATTGAGAAAGGCTCTGGAAGAATCATCAACATGAGCTCTCAGGCTAGCCTCGTGGCAATTAAAGATCATGCGGTGTACTGTGCTTCCAAAGGCGGGGTTAATATGTTGACGAAAGTCCTCGCGTTGGAATGGGCGAATAAAGGTATAACGGTCAATGGAATAGCACCTACTTTTACGTATACCCCCGGCACAGCTGAACGACTGGACAATCCAGAGTATTTATCTGGGGTCTTGGAACGAATACCTGCGGGTAAGGTTGTCTCTATTCAGGACATAACTTCCGCGGTGTTATATTTGACGAGCAATAATTCAAGTATGGTTACTGGAACGACAATGGTGATAGACGGAGGATGGACGATACAATAAATATTATGTAGCAGAAAGGTGAGTTTTCTTACTCAAAAGACTCGTTTGGCAGATAGTAAACGAGCTCAAACCTTGTCTGATATTGCACATCATTTTGTTATTGGTCTTCCTGCTTTAACTTCATAATTTTGTAGATGTTCGGTTAGGTTTCTAGTTAGAACAAAAATAAGCCCTTAACAAATGTAATTGGTCGTAGCTGACTTGCTCGTTTAGATCATCATAAATAGGTTTTAGTCGCTCTGGCCCGTGTTTGGTAAACGAAGCCAACGCATCATCAATCTTGTTTTGGTTTAATGATACTTCATCCAAAAGTCGGCTGGGGTTGCTAAAATTATTGCCCTGCTGCACATATTTATAAAGGTGACTGTTGATGGTGTTTGGTTTGACGTTGTATTGCTGAGCAATGGCTGGTACAGATAAGCCGTCTTCAAACGCTTTGATGATTTCCAAACTCCTGCTGCTGGTGGAAGCTTCGCTTTTGCTTTTAGCTGTCGTTGTTTTGCTGGCAGGCTGCGTGTTATTTACCTCCGTTAAATTGTGTTGCTGACAGTAGTCCGCGATTATCGTCAGAAAATGCGCGGCGTATTTGTCTAATTTGGCTTGCCCAACACCATGTATCTGCAGCAGGCTTTGCTCTGAGTGAGGGAAGTAGTAAGCCATTTCGTTTAACGTGCGATCAGAAAATACAGCATAGGGCGGTAGATTCGCCTTATCGGCTAATTGTTTGCGCTCAGTTTTAAGGATTTGTAATAGGCCTACATCACCTGGGTTTGTTATACCTTTGGTGGCGCTACGAGTCGTTGAGACTGGTTGTTGAAGTAGTGCAAAGAAAGGTGCTTTGCCTTTCAACACATCTGCGGCTTGTTGAGTGAGTTTTAATCCGCCGAATTGTTCTTCTTGTTTAAGCAAACCTTTTTGAATAAGTTGGCGAGATAGTGTCATCCATTGTTTCTTGCTGAATTCGTTGCCGATATTATAGGTAGAAAGTAAATTATGCTGATTCTGCAATACTTTTTCGGCGTTTGAACCACGAAGTATATCAACAATATGACTGGCACCAAAACGTTGGCCAGTGCGATGTACACAAGATAAAAACTTTTGTGCCGGTACTGTTAAGTCAGATTTTTCTTTACTGTCGTTGACGCAATTGTCGCATTTCCCACACGTCTTATCTTTGGATGTTTCGCCAAAATACTGTAGTAACGGTATCCGTCTGCAATCTTCGGCTTCAGCCAATGCAAGCATTTGATTGAGGTGCATGGTGGCTAGACGTTTTTCTTGTTCGTTAGACATCTGGTCGATAAAAAAGCGTATTTTGCCTGTATCGCCATAACCAAATAACATTAAACAATCTGCATCTAAACCATCTCGGCCAGCCCGACCTATTTGTTGATAATAGCCTTCGATATTCTTCGGTAAATCATAGTGCAGTACATAACGTACATCAGGCTTGTTGATACCCATACCAAAGGCAATCGTTGCCACCATAATGTGCACATCATCACGAATAAAACGTTCTTGATAGTCTTGACGCTTGTCACTGTTTAGGCCTGCATGGTAAGCAAGGGCCGAATAACCATCATGTTTTAATTTTGCTGTGAGCTCATCAACCCCAGAGCGAGATTGACAATAGATGATCCCCGATTGTTCAGGATGTTTATCAACAAACGTTTTACATTGCTGATAAGGACTATCTTTGGGCAATACTTCAATAAATAAATTTGGCCTATCGAAGCTAGAGATAAACTCGCTGCTTTCCGTTATGTTTAATTGGCGTTTGATGTCTTCACGGACTCTTGGCGTTGCTGTTGCAGTAAGTGCTATACAAACGGCTTGAGGGAAACGCTCAATTAAACGGTCTAACTGTCGATATTCTGGACGAAAGTCATGACCCCATTCAGAAATACAGTGTGCTTCATCAATGGCAATACAGGCAACGTCCGTAAGGTCTAACAAATCCAATATTGCGTTTTGCAAGACAGTCTCTGGCGCTAAAAACAGCAACCTTATTTGCCCATTCCTGATAGCATTAAGGTTGTTTTGGTAATCCCCTGCTGACAGTGAACTGTTCAAAACACAGGCCGGTACTGCTAACTCCTTTAATTGCCTCACTTGATCTTGCATCAACGAAATAAGCGGTGAAATAACGATCGTTAGCTCACCAAATAGTATACCCGGTATTTGATAACACAAAGACTTCCCACCACCTGTAGGCATGATGGCTAAGGTGTTCTGTTTGTTTAAAATATTCGAAATAATCGCGTCCTGCGATTCGCGAAACTGGCTAAAACCAAAGGTGTCTTTGAGTATTTGAGTTGCTTGATTAATCACGCATTTTTTCCTTTCTTCCTTGAGAGTATTTTAATTGTCCTAGCTTCAGATTAATAGCTTAGTTAGTCAACGCGTTAGTTGGACGGTTTTTGTGGGTGCTCCAATCAATAGTGAAAGTGTCTTTAAGTCACATAGTCGAGTTTTTCGATTTATGATGCTAAAGGATTTCTGTGAAGCGCAATGTGAATTGTTAGCCGTAGTTTCTGCTAGACTGATGAAACTAAATTGATAGATAGCCCAATTATGGTTTTTAATACCTGTAAAGACGTCTAATGCTAACCAACTTCGAAGAGATCATTTGCTTTGCAGCGGTATGTAAAGCTGGTTCCATCACACAAGCTGCGACATTGTTACAATGTTCGAAAGGGAATGTGAGCAGAAAAATTACTGCATTGGAAAAACGGATGGGAACCAAACTATTGCAGCGCTCTACTCGCAACATTTATCTAACAGAGGCGGGAAGTCGATTTAAACCGCAAGCCATGCATATTTACGATGAAGTTCGGCAGTTCGATAATCGAACTCGTGGCGAAGAACATGAGCTTGCGGGTAACTTTAGGATTACAGCACCTGTAGCATTGTCTACCTTTATCATTGCGCCACTGTTATTAGAACTCCATAGCGCATTTCCAAATATTCACTTTGAGTTAATCCCGACTAACGAAAACGTGAAATTGATTGAATCAGAAGTAGATCTAGCCATTCGCACAGGCAGTGTGGTTGATGATACCTTGGTTGCAAAGAAACTAGGTGAGTTTCATGAGGGCTTTTTTACGTCGTCACGAAACATGCCTGAGTTTTCTACGTTCAATACAGATGATATAGCTAAACAAGATCTTATTCTTAATCAAGACAAAGAGTTGAATCTGTTCGATGGCTCGAAAGGGCGCAGCATGATCTTTGAAAATGCTATTCAAGTGAGTGAATTTCAAATTGCTGCGAACATGCTGTTTGGCAGCCAAAGCGTTGCTTGGATACCCAGTTATTGTGAAGGTGTGAGCAAAGATGGTGAAACAATCACCCGACTACTCCCAGCCATTGGTGGACAGCCTTGGCCTGTCTATTTGGTTTTTCCTTTTCAAACCCCAGTACCGTTGAAATTAAAATCAATCATGGGCCATATCGAATCTCGTCTGTCAGGCTTATTTGAATAGAGTATTGTTGTTGTATGAAAACAGTGTGTTGATTTATTGGTACTAATAAAGCTAAAAAAGATCATTAAACTCAGTATCCTTCAATTGTTTTAGGTACGCCATAATGAGACTTAATAAGCGACATAACCCGTTTCCTGTAATGAACCCTTATGATGGTATCTATGCTCACGGTGTTGAAGTTCCCTCGGCATCTCGACAATTGTCTATTTCGGGGCAAGTCGGTGTAAGTCCAAACGGAGTAACGCCGAAAGACTTTGAAGGTCAGGCAAAGCAAGCGCTTGAAAACCTCAAAAGTGTATTGGGTTCCGCTGACATGGAGCTGCAAGACCTTGTCCATATGCGATTCTATTTAGTTGACCGGCAACACATTCCAGAACTGAGCCGCATTCGAACCGAATATTTGGATGGCATAGCACCCGCTGTCACTACTTTTATTGTCAGTGGCTTGGTGGAAGAAGATTGGCTAATTGAAATCGAAGGGTTGGCGGCTAAAGCACCAACTGACGGTACTGATGATAAGTCG
>CAZVDU010000183.1:0-7201 GCA_964625615.1 uncultured Pseudoalteromonadaceae bacterium
CGATATAAAAACGTCTTATAACTCAATTTTAAAAACTGCGCGGCTTTTGTGCGGTTACCTTCATTCAAACTTAACGCTTGCTTTAAGCACTGTTCTTCAAAAGCTTCCCAATCCAAACCCTCTTCGGGCATTTCAAAACCCATTGATGCTTTAATCGTTTGTGCGTTCGATGACATGATCTCCGCAACGAATTCCTCTTCATCGCCTAGCAGCATAAAGCGTTCAATACGATTAGATAACTCCCGCACATTACCTGGCCAACGATGACTCATTAGAGCTTTCATGGTTTTACTAGAGAGGTTTGGTTTATCTACACCATACTGTTTGCTGAAAACATCGGTAAAGAAGCTGATCAACTGCCCGATATCTTCCAACCGTTCTCTTAGGGCTGGCATCATAATGGGGACAATATTGAGGCGATAATACAAGTCTTCTCTGAATGTGCCCGCTTTGACCATACTGTCTAGATCCCTATGAGTTGCTGCGATAACACGAACATCAAGTTCTATCTCTTGACTGCTTCCCAAAGGTGTAATGGTGCTTTCTTGTAAAAAGCGCAATATCTTGGCTTGCAGAGGTAACGGAAGCTCCCCTATTTCATCGAGAAACACAGTACCTTCGTTAGCGGCTTGTAGCTTACCAACCTTCTTGGTATCTGCTCCGGTATAGGCACCTTTTTCAGCACCGAATAACTCAGCTTCTGCTAACGAATCAGGTATGGCACCGCAGTTGATTGCTATGAAAGCCTGTTGATTTCTTGGTGACAATTGGTGTAATGCGCGAGCAGCGAGCTCTTTACCTGTACCACTTTCACCTGTAATTAAAACAGTAACGTCGGTTGAAGATACTCTCTGTATACGATCAAACACGGCCTGCATTTTTGGTGCTCGACCTATCAAATCAACTAGCCGTTTTTGCTCGCCTAATTGTTGAGCTAACTGAGAATTGTTGCGGCGCAGTGTTGCTGCTTTTCGGACTTTTTCGATACACAAAAGCAATGCTTGGCGCGGAAAAGGTTTAGATAAATAGTCGTCGGCACCAGCATCCATAGCTTCAACGGCATGGGAAATCGTGCCATAAGCAGTGGCAATAGCGAATCCCATATGAGGATATTCACGCCTAACGTAGTTAAGCAGATCTAAACCGGATAAATCACCTAACTTCCAATCGCTGAAGACAAGATCAAAGGCCCGTTGCTTCAATAGGAGTATGGCTTCCTCTACTGAGGATACTGACAGCACATTCATGTCTTCAGCATCAAGTATGGAATGTATAAGCTCACGTTGCGCTTGATCATCTTCCACTAATAAGACAGATACATTCTTCATTGTTTGTTCTCTTCTTGCTTAGCGCTGAGCGTTAAAATAGCAACCGTTCCTTTAGGCTCGTTAGCCTTTATTTCTATGTCACCTTGATAATATAACCGAGCAAGTCGTCTTGCGATATAGAGGCCCATCCCTGCCCCTTCAGACTTATCGGTGATATGTGGCTTGAACAGATTCTCTTTTATACTTGCAGAAACACCTTCTCCTAAATCGGTCACCTTAAGTATTATCTTTTGTTCATTGGCAACACCTTGAATAGTAACGGAGCCACCATCTATAGATGCTTCAGCTGCATTCACGACTAGCGTATGAATAATAGCTCTAATTTCCGAGCTATCTCCTTGAAGGCTTAAGTCCTTTGACACATCTACGTCAAAGTGGCTAGTGTTAATCATTGAACACTCTAAACAAACATCATCAATAATATCTTGTAGCCGAATGGTCAGATCGCGTCGAACGCCCGTAGCCGTCAAATTCAGCAGCGCCTTTATCGTATTGTCCATCGCATTGATCTTCTTACGACCACTTTCGGCTATATTTGCACGTTGTTCTGAACTCGTTGTATCGAGTCCCATTTGTTCCAACGCCAACCCTAAGGTATTGATGGGGTTACGTAAGCTGTGTGCTAACCCCCTAGCGACTTCCCCAAGCTCTGCTAGGTGCTCCTGCCCCTGTAGCCTTTTGTCATTTTCTTGCAAGTGTCTAAGCTGATGACTCATGAAATTAAAGCCTTTTAAGGTATCCCTGACCTCTGTCACGCCACTCACGGCTACTTCACTACCGAACTCTCCTTTCTCCACTTTGGAAAAACCCATTGACAAACGATTGAAGGGACGACTTGAGTAGTGTGCAATCCAATAAGCAAGTAGCAAGCCTATCATTGTTATCACAGCAATAACCCAAAGCAATTGATCAAAAAACTGATCGATCAATGATTCTTGTTCAAACAAATGCACCATTTGAACATTTTGAGTCGCTCCTTTTTGTTCAATGACATAAGTCATATTCTCACCCAATGACTTTATTTCGATAGAATCAGCGATAGACTCGATTTGTTTATGCAGATCAATCACTTGAACATGCTTCGGCTCATTTAAATCGACCGTGATTTTTTTACGGGTGAATTTAACGGTATCAGGTGTACTAGGTGCTTGTTCTGAGTCCTCTTTCTCAACATGCATTTCGACTTGACCACCAATGATCAAACGCCCTTTCTCATCAATATCCACCAATTGATCAGCTTCTGTGAATACTTCAACTGACTTTATACGTTCAACCAAAGTATCGATAGCTTTACGACTAATAGCTTTACTTCTTTGTTCTATTTCCAGGTTCATTTGCTGTTTAAGCTGATAAGCAAAATAAAGCTGAATCGAAGACAAGAGTACAACAAGAAAAGCAACTAATAAGAACAAGTGCTGTTTAAGTGACATTTAAGAACGCTACCGATGAAATAGAAACACAAATAGCATGAGCAATATTTAAGCCAAGCGCAAGTATCTGTAACGCAATGATTTATATGATTTTTAACCTCATGTTCAAGCATGCTGCTGATTAAAAGTCCTGATATAAGGAATAGTATTCCTCATATGCAGAAATGTAGCTTAACAAAACATCCCTTAATTCCTTGTGAAAGGTATATCTCATTGTTAATTAAAGTAATTATCAAATGGCATGGTTGTTGTAATAGCTTAAGCGTACGTTTTTACTTTTACGTTAAATAACTGGATACAGGAAAAATAGCATGAAAAGCTTTATCAAAAATCTATCTCTAGCTGTCGTCACAAGTTCTTTATTTCTCGCTTATGCACCTATGGCTGAAGAGAAGAAAGCGCATGTCATACATATCAATAAACACAAAATTGTCGAAAGCCTTTCTGGCGATGATACTCACAGCGTATCGAAGATCATTATGTTAGACGGCGAGGAACTCTCTAACAGTGAGGAACTCGATGAAAAATTAGCCGAACTGGATCCCGAAATACGAGACAAAGTGCTATCTATCTTGAATGATATTGACGTCGACTCTCTCTCTGAAGGTGGCGATCCCATTGTAAAGAAAGGCGTGGTTAAGATTCTAAAAAGAGATGGTGAAAGCGGTGAGATAGTTGATATTACCAGTGAAGGCAGCGACATTGATGTATCTCTACTGAACCTTGATGAAATCATAGGAACACATGTCAACTTAAATTCATCAGTGGTCAAAGTCATCGGAAACCCGACTAAAGCAGCCATCCAAATGATTAAACGAGGTGAGTTTACACAGAACGAACTGGACCAAATACAAGTCGCATTAGACGAGAAAAGATAAGTAAATGGCTTAATACAAACTAAGGAAGGTTAGTTTCTGAGGTATAGCCACCTGTTTAAATACCGGTGGCTATGCTTTCTTAAAAACATACTTCCCATATACAACTCATATCAGCATACTCTAGATAGACCGATATCAATTCTTAAATAATCTGACAGCATTACTGAGCATTTTTTGAAACCTTCCCATAGGCTTTATAATAAAGTCGTTAAAAATGATCTCGGTTGGTTGGTTTGACGCTTTTAACTTCTTATTCAGCATATCTAAGGCCTGAACATTCAATGCGAGACTCACTTCATTAGGCTGAAAGGTTGAGCCTATAGGGTAATAATCGGCCGATGCATTCTTCATTTCAATATGCGCCCCAAGTACTGCACTGATATCATTTTGGCTGGCAAAAACAGCCAGCCTATCAATAGTCGCTTGATAAGCTTGCCAGTCCTTAACATAAATTACGCCAGGGTAGAGAGTATCACCCGTTATCAACCATTGGGTTTTGTGATCATAAAAGCTTAAAGATTCTTCTTGATGTCCTGGTGTTGGAATAACGGTAATTTTTCTATTGCCTAAATCTATTGTTGTTTCCCCATTTGGCCAATCATCAAAATTAAAAAAACGATTAATCTCCTTTGCCGACGCTTTGATCAGTGTGACATTTTCGCGCTGCTCGAACGCCTTATCTCCTTTGGTATGATCACTATGTCCGTGTGTGTGCAAGACCAAAGTGGTTTTGGATGACAAGCTCTCCTCACCAAGAACTCTAGCCAGTTCCTCATAAAGAGAATAAGTAGAACTTTCTTTCAATGCGCCGGTATCCAGCACTAAGTTTTTTTCACTTCCCGACAAAACATAGATAAATGGTGCTTCATAAGTCAGGCATTTGTTTTGTCTAAGAATAAAACTCTTATCGTCATGTCTATATACATCTGTTGAAGGGTCATTATTATCTTTACAATTTGCAGAGCCGTGTATCCATGCTGACTTACGGACAACATGTGGGAGCTTAGCAGACAACTGGTGTTTTTCCTTGCCGGCCTGAACATAGTTTGGTAAGCATAAGGCAATCATGAAGGGTAAAAGGTTCAACAAGTGGGTTTTCATCACTAATCCTAATCTGTTAAAAGAAGCATAAAATGTTCGATAGAAAGGTATAGCTCTTGTAATACAAAAAGGTATTTTGATTGAATGAAGTTTTCTGAAAATTTCTTAAACGATTGAATCTTAAATAGTAATTAGGCCATTTAAAAAAACGGACGCTCTTATAAATGATTTATAATGTTTACTAGGTTGTGCGCTAAATAGAGAGCAAAAACGCTAACTTGCCTGAGTTAGGATCTATAACAAGTTAGCAATGCCCCTATCAAAACACGTTTTATTGACAGGCGGCTGTGGTGATGTTGTCCAACGCTTGCGTCATTTTTGCAATCAATTCGTCTTTGTCATCAATCGCATGTCGCTCTGATAAGTACTCAGGGGCATTATAACTTAAGAAAACCTGACCACTTTCATCTGCATAAGCAAGCGCTTTCAATGGTAAATCTAGTCCAACAGTTTGTTGAGACTGCATCAATAAAGTTCCGCCATTTGGATTGCCAAAGATAAGCAGTGCTGTGTCATTTAGCTCTAATCCTACATTTTTTGCGGCACCACTATGATTGACATTAGCAATCACCTTGAACCCTTTTTCTGTGACAATGTTCTCTAATCTACTGATCGTTTCTGCAACTGAATGTTGACTTTTTTTAGTAATAATACCGTTACCCATGATGTGCTCCATTGATAGATGATTTATTTGTGTTTGATCGGCGATAGCTTCGACTTCACGCCAAACGCGCAGAAAATTACCTCCTAAAATTTTGGCGATATCGCTATCACTGTATTTTCGATTAAGTAACCCCTGAACAAGATTAGGGTAGGATGATACGTCTTTTAAATTCTCTGGCAGCGAATCACCAACACCGTCATAATCAGACCCTATGCCGACGTGATCAATTCCAATTAATTTTACGACATGATCGATGTGGTCTAACACGGTATCAAGCGTTGCATAGGGGTACGGATTCTTTTCTTTATAGCTGTCTTCAAATGCTGCAAGTTCGGTACTATCTTCACCGTATTGTTCTTCAATCGGTTTAATCGCGTCGTTAAATTTGTTACGCCATGCATTCGCGCCTTTGCTCACAAAACCTGAACCGAAATTAATTTGGACCACACCACCATTCCCCCCTAGAGCCTTGATCATGTCGTCATCCATATTGCGTTCAAATCCTGGGGTAAACCTTCTCAAAGAAGAATGCGAGGCAATGACAGGAGCTTTAGATATCTCAATTACCTGATAGAAAGCAGCATCTGATACATGAGAGATATCGATCATCATGCCTACCCTATTCATCTCGGCAACCAGTTTTTTACCAAAAGGGCTTAAACCTTTCCACTGCCTTCGTAAATCATAAGAAGAATCTGAGATATGATTGCTTTGAGAGTGTGCCAATGTAATGTAGCGAATACCTCTATGATAAAAATCAGCTAAGTTCTGTAAATCACCTTGAATGGGCGAGCCATTTTCCATACCCATAGGTAAAGATATAAGCCCTTGGGAGAATTGCCTTTCAACATCAGCCACGCTTGTTGCAACGGCGAACTTATGAGGCGCTCTCCCCACTATCGCTTCGACCGAATCCACCAGTCGATGGGCGAGTTTGGTTGATTCAGCTGAGCTATCTAAAGATGCTGGTACATAAATAGACATGAAAGGTGCATTAAGACCTCCCCTTTTCGCCCTTGGATAATCAAAATCACCACCTTTTGTTGCTTTAGTGACATCTTCCCATTGGTTATTAATACGGAAAGGGACATCAATATGAGAGTCTACAATAATGTTATTTTGCGCTAACTCATGCGCTTTGTTTGATACTTTGATTGATTCAGCATTTGCACAAAATGATAAAATAGCAACCAAGCTCGTTGCTACTAACTTACTCTTCATAAAAATTCCTCATTGAATGGCATTAGCAACTAAAATCATCTCGCTATACTTCGTAAGAGGACAAAAACAACAGCCTACCAACAAAGCATGTATTTACTGATTTGATGCCAACGACAAATAGACATGCGCATACCAGCATTTGTCATAAATTATTAGTTGCGGAAGCTTAAATGATTATGAGTATGGTGGAAAGAAGTGTATTACATCTGAAACACTCTGCATCTAGTGGAGAAGTACTACAACCTCTTAATTCTACTTATTTTAAGACAACAAAGTAGCATTGCACTGCTCCTATTTAGCAATCGCAGTGGATAGATAAGTAAATCTTCATTAAATCGACGTAATACAGAAGTGATAAATGATCACCGCTCTTTCATCACTTTTCGCTCTCTTATTAGCCTAATGGTTAATAGGCAGAGTTTAAGGGACGGATTAGACTCAAGATACCGCTTTTTGTATTTGTATGTTCAAGCAAGAAACGTTAATTCTCAGTAGGGATTGCTATAAAAAACAAATCTGTAGTCGATACAAGCAGTTACAACATGAAATTAGCGACAATAATAAGGTTTAAGAAATTAT
>CAZVDU010000184.1:0-7190 GCA_964625615.1 uncultured Pseudoalteromonadaceae bacterium
CAAACTTACCTACACCATTTTGCGCTATGGTTCCCCAAGGCTGATTATTGGTGTTCTTGTTACCGAATAAGCGCGTGAATACTTGGTAAATAACAGGCTTGCCTTGACCCTGAGCGTGATGAGGGTTTTCCGTTTCCTCACTCTGGTGAGGCTTACTGGTTTTTAGGGGAAGATTGGGAGAGCAGCCATAGATAGCGATAGCCAGTAGCGATGTCGCAATGATATAGCGGTAATAACTCAAGATATGTACACCACTCGATTGCATATATAACCCAATAGAAATGTATTTCAGGTTTTCAGGTTACCGTGGTTCCACTGAGAGAGACAATTCCATACGTATTCATCGTCTTTTATTGACCCGCTTTTTCTTTTGCCAGTTCAATAAAGGTTTTTAAGCGGTTGGGCATATGTCGCTTGCTTAGGTAGTTTATCGTGTAACGATGCAGAGTTGAGGTATACGATTCAAGGACAGGTACGAGAGTCCCGTTTTTTACTTGAGTTTCGCTAAACGATGAATAAGTATAAATTAAGCCGAGCCCAGCTTCTGCATAACCTAAGAGACTGATGAGATCGTTAACGATTATCTTGGATTTAGGCTGAACAGAGTAGTCACCATCCTCCCCGCTAAAGACCCATTTAGCTAAATTATCAGGTTCACCAAATGCGTAACAAATACCATCATGTTCTCTTACATTGCTTGGTACCTTTGGTGTCCCCATTCTTGCTAAATACTCGGGTGATGCTAGCACTGACATCGAAAGCTGTGGACCAACAGGCACTGCATAAGTATCGGGTTCTAGGAGTGAATAGGCTCGAATGGTTGCATCTATGCCCGATGTCACCAGGTCAACCTTATGAGCATCATAGATTAGCTCCAGGTTCACATCTGGATAGCGTTTTGCAAACTCGATCATTAAGGCATTCATAAACAGAGGGCCACTGCTCGGTGGAGCACTCATCCTGAGTGTACCGGATATTTGGTTGTTATTGTCATTGATAGCTCGAACAGCGCTCTCAAGATCGGTAACTGCTGGTAGGCTTCGGCGGTAAAGTGCTTCTCCTTCATGTGTTAGTGCTATTTTACGTGTCGTTCGTTCGAACAAACGTACATTCAGTTTGTCTTCTAAACGTTTTATTGATTCACTAATTGCACCCGCACCCATGTGTATTTTCTGAGCGGCAGCGCGAAAACCACCATGGCGAGCCACTTCCACGAAGACGGAAAGTTCATTAAGATAATCGTGTTTCATTGTTCTAAATACAGATCGCTGTGATTGTTTAATGTCTGTTATCAAGTGTAATAGCATGATTTATAGTAATGCTCAAATAATCATCGAATAGGACAAGTAAAATGAAGTTATATGATTTTCCATTATCAGGCCATGCGCATAGAGCTAGAGCTATGTTAAGTATACTCTCAATTGATGCCGAGCGGCATATCATGGATCTCTCGAATGGAGAGCATAAATCGCCAGCATTTTTAGCTATCAATCCGTTAGGGCAAGTTCCAACACTTGTTGATGGTGATGTTGAACTTAGAGATTCTACAGCTATCCTGACTTATCTCGCATTGCGATATGATGAATCGAGGACATGGTTGCCGGAAGATCCCGCTATTGCTGCGGAGATACAGGCCTGGCTATCTGTGAGTGTGCATGAATTGTTCAATGGCCCTTGCGTTTCACGTTTAATTAAATTGTTTAATTACGATGCTGATCCTGTAAAAGCTGTTGAAAAAGCGCACACTATTTTTGAACATTTATTTGAACCACACTTAACGAAACAAAATTGGCTCGTTGGTGATTCACCAACAATCGCTGATATTGCGAACTATAGTTATATCGCTAGAGTCCATGAAGGCGATGTTAGCCTAGATGGTTATCCTAACATTGTCGCTTGGTTGAAGCGTGTTGAGAGTATTGAAGGGTTTGAACCTATGCCTCATGCATCAGACTTTTTCTAAGCTATAGATTGATAGTAAGTGATCGACAACCTTGGGAGTAATGTATGACTGAATTAGCAGGCTGGGGAAAAGATACTTCGCCTTTTCACGAAGGTGAGCAATTCATGCAGGCGCGCTATGGCCTCAAAGAACAGCAAGAGTCCATAGGTAAGCGTTTAATGCGTCCCTATATGCCAGATCAGCATAGAGAGTTCTTTGAACAGCTGCCCTTTGCCATTATTGGTAGTGTCGATGACGATGAACGGCCGTGGGCATCCATTATCTTTGGGTCTTCAGGGTTTATATCAACACCCAATGAGAAAACATTGAGCTTTGATACGTTACTGTTTGATGATGATCCACTAAAAGGCAATATAAGTACTGGGAAGCCATTGTCCTTATTGGGTATTGAATTGCCGACAAGGCGTCGTAATCGGGTCAATATGACCGCGACTACGTCAAACGAACGAGGCTTTAGTGCTAGTGTTGTGCATTCGTTTGGCAATTGTCCCAAGTACATTCAGACGCGAGATATTGAGTTTCATCGTGACCCTTATGCCGAACAATCGTCTCTTGATGTTGAACATTTCAACGATCTCCCGACTGATATCTCGAATATTATTGGTGCGTCGGATACATTTTTTGTGGCAAGTCATAACCATAAAGATGATCAAAACGATACTGGTGGTGTTGATGTTAATCATAGAGGAGGGCAGAAAGGTTTCGTTAAGGTAGAGGGTAATGTGTTAACTATTCCCGATTACTCAGGGAATTATTTGTTTAATACGTTAGGCAATTTCCTCATCAACCCTAAAGCCGGATTACTTTTTATCGATTTTGAATCTGGCGACATCATCTATTTAACAGGCTCAACCGAAATACTTTGGGAGGATCATCCTGAGGTGGAAGCTTTTAAAGGGGCAGATAGAGGTTGGCGATTTACGCTGAAGAAAGGTATTAGGCTTAAGAAAGCCGCGCCTATGAGAGGGCATTTTGGCGAATTTTCTCCGACGTCTGTAAAAACGGGTACCTGGCATGAAGCGAATGATGCACTGGCTTTGCAAAAGAAAACCCGACAATGGCTTTCTTATGAAGTGACAAAGATAGTGGATGAAGATGAATCCATTCGTTCGTTTTACCTTGAACCTCAGGATATTGATCAAAAACTGCCTTTTAAAGCAGGACAGTTTCTGTCGATTCGACTTAAACCAGAAGGGGAAGACAGGTTTATAGGGCGAAATTATACAGTGTCTGCTGCGCCTTCCGATGAGTTCCTACGAATCTCAGTAAAGCGAGAGCAGGGCATAAACGGCAAGCCTGATGGCAAAGTATCTAACGCATTGCATGACAACCTAGTCGTGGGTTCTGTCATTGAAGCAAAAGGGCCCTCAGGGCAGTTTTTTTTGGACAATAAAACGCAGCGCCCGGTTGTTCTTATCGGGGCTGGTGTCGGTATTACACCCATTATTTCGATGTATCGAAGTTTTGCTTCTGCGATAGACAGATTCGCTCAATCACGTTCTGTAACGGTGATTCATGCCGCGAGGAAAACGAAAAACCTGGCTTTTAAAGAAGAATTTGACTCACTACAAAGCGCTATCACTTACCCAGTGAACTACTTTTCGGTCATTAGCCAACCAGAATCGGCTGAGGAAGCGTCGGTTGATTTTGATCACAAAGGTCGTCTGTCAGCAGAGATGTTAAAGCAGATGTTGCCTAAAGAGCTGTGTGATATTTACTTATGCGGACCTTCTGGTTTTATGCAAGGTACTTACGATGCGCTGGTGTCTCTAGGTATTAGCGACAAGCAGATTTATGCAGAGAGCTTTGGCCCCGCAGCACTTAAGCGTCAAAAGAGTCAGGTAGATGAAGAAGTGTTTGCCAGAACTAAGGCTGAGCCAGCGACAAGCAGTATCGTTACCTTTTCGGACGCTAAAGTAGAACAAGCTTGGACACCGAAAGAGGGCACCTTGCTAGAGCTTGCTGAAAATCACGGCCTTAAACCGGCTTTTGCTTGTCGTAACGGTGTTTGTGGCGAATGTGCAGTAAAAATAACGCAAGGTAAAGTCGCGTATAAACATGAACCCGCGTTTGAAACCGATCGCTCCGAAGTACTACTTTGCTGCGCAGTACCGGCAAAAGGGAACGATAAAGTTGAACTGGACTTGTAATCATCAGGTTAATTTAAGCCAGAGGCTATCTTCTATCCAGCACTAAGGTTTTTGTCGCTAAGGGGCGTGGCTTTCTGTTAAGCCAAACTTTGGGGATAATTTCCTCTGAATAGTCTTCATTAATGCGCCCTAGAACAACAACGTCTATTGGCTTACCAACCCAACTCTCATCAAGGGGGATGTAATAGGTATAGTTGCCTTTAGCTTTAATCACCTGAAACTCCCAAGCATTGGCTGGATAAGCTGGTGCTCGTGTAGGCGCTCCAATGTATTGATCGCCAACTTTAACGGCGGCATAGACACCTTCATTACCGTATTCTCCTGCCACACCGACGGACAAGTATGAATCTGGCGCGATCTCGTCCAGCTGAAAAGTATTACGCCAGGCTTGTTTAAATTGCATGTTGTCGTAGTGACCAAATAAGTTACTGGCACGAGGGCCGCTGTGCAAGGCTATGCGCTGTCCCGATTTTACAGGGTAAGCCTCAGACAACCATTGTGGCGCTTCAGCTAATCTAAAATAACGAACAGGAAAGTCAGTTGTCGGCATAACAACTTGCATTTTGGCGGCAGATAAGAATCTTACTTCCGTCCAGTTGATTAAATCTGTTGATACCTCACCTATTATTGCTTCGGCTTCTTTTAAAGGCTCCATGGCGAGGCCTTTAGCACTTTCAAGCACGATGCCGTCTATTGCAATAATCTCACCAAAATCAAAGCGTAATGCGCCTGCGGCAACTGTGGGTGATGGTGTTTTATTCCAATTATAATTCCAGCGGTTCATGCGATAGAAAGCAGTGTTTGAGTCTCCATCAAACAAGTATTTATCCCATACCCCTCGGTCAATAAAGGCATCTTGCTCAAAAAATGCGTTTCTAGCAGCGATAACGGCTGGAATATTACTAGGTCCAGAGCGTTCTATTGACCGTGTTTCAAGTGCGTTGTTATTGGCAGCGTAAATAGTAGTCTCGTAGAGTGCTTCTGCCTGGCTTGTTAACCTAGATGGCTTTAATTCACCCAAATAACGGTTAACATCGTGCTGCAAAGGTTTGCCTCGGAATTGCAGTGAGTACGATTCTCCAGATAAGAGCTGAGAAGCGTCTTGCCCCTCAATGGTGGCCTTACTAAATTGATTACCATGATTTAACAATTGAATATCAACAGACTCACCAAAAGCGCCTTGTAAACTTACTTCAAGTGGTTGATTGGGGATGTCTCGAATAGATTCGTAAGTCACCCCTTTGATAGAAAATGTTTTCGTATCTTCAATTAAAATTAGTGCACTTCTAAAGGGTTCCACTTGCACATCTATCTGATGATTATATTTGAATTCGCCAATGAACCTTTCGCCAGGGTGTAACTGTTTAATCTGATATGTCGCGCGTTCATTGCTAAGTCCTATATCCTCGTTTAAAGCCAGCGTATAGGTTTTAGGATCCCAACTAAGATTGCGTAACGTGATCAAACGGGTATGGCTATCGCCTCTTGATACAGCGCTTGGGCCGTACAGTGCTTCCGGTAACACCATGCCTTTAACAAGCTGTGTCTTGTATTGCTTAGCCAAATTGAAGATGCGCGCGAGCTTAGGATATTCATCGTCGCGCAGGAACCAAGGGTTACAGTATATTTGAGGGGATAAAATCAAAGCTCGATTAAAGGCTTGAAGGACGAGCTCGTCATCCCAGTAATCTAAGGAAGATGACAAACACACGCCATGATCTTCGGTAAGCCTCGACAGTCTTGGTGGTAATCCTCTTGCTAAAGCGCCAGCTCTGTTATGTGGCGCTGGGAAGTCATTAGCCAGATGTACATCAATGTAGGTTTCTTTTCCTTCCCACAAAAACGTTGTTGCATGAGGCTTTCCTGTTTCGCCGAGGTTTAAGCGGTGATTCAGCAAAATAAGATCTGGAGAGGCTTGCCTGCATTTTGTCATCATATCGGCAAAAGCAGCTTGTTTATCATTTCTTAATTGCCCTGCGACAGCATCGAATTTAAACAGTGCAAACTCATAGTTTTTACAAAGAGAAACCATCATCTCTATACGTTTTTTTTTAGACTCGAGTGTATTACCAAAACCATCAGGCCCACCCCATATGCCTAATCGTGTATTGAGCTTTTTAGCATACTGATAAATAGGATCGAACCCTGCGGGAAATTGCTGCTTGAAACGTTCAGACTCTGTACTGCCATAATAACGTTTGCCATCAATAGCGCCTGCATCGAAGGCATAGATATCAAGCTGCATGCCATACTCACGCTTGAGCCACTCGAAGAAAGCAAGGTTGATAAGTGTATGTTCTGTCGTTGTTCCTTCATTGGTGTTATTGATCCAAGAGAAGTACTCAGAGCGAGAAGGTGTTTGCTCATTAGCACCAGGAAATACAGGATCTGTGATGGCTGAGGTACTATAAAGTAGTGCAGTTGCAGCTATGAGCTTAAGAAGTTTGTGTCGATATGCCATAACGCATTCCTAGAGCCTGTTAAGATAATTATAAACTTACCTTAAAGTGGTACAAGATAAAATGCAATCGTTTGCAACATGGGCGTGTTTAGCTAAGCGTTATTATGATTCAAGAGCAACAACCTAATGTTTTCGAATAATGTCCGTTCTCGGTATACTATCAAGGCAAGTTAGTCTAATGCTGTAATAACAGGTTTGTGGAGTGTAAGGTTGAGATGAGTATCAGTGTACTAAAAAGGCAACTGTGCTTTTTATTACTACTAGGGTTGAGTGCATGTAGCACTGTACCTGAAAACCCTCGTTATATAGAGTCTGAGGACGAGATCATGCCCGCAGTCTCTTCTTATCAAGAATATACCCGGAGTACTCGACAATGGCTGGCCCAAAATAGAGTGTATGTGACAGATGATCAACGAGCCGAGTTAGATGCCAATACGCCTTATGCTGTGATCCCTAAAAAGCCTAATGGAAGAGGCGTGTTATTGGTTCACGGTTTAGGTGACTCTCCTTACTCTTTTATCGATATTGGTCAGGAATTAGCAGATAGAGGTTACCTGGTCCATACCGTTTTGTTGCCTGGGCATGGCAGTAAACCGGGAGATATGTTGCATGTTAA
>CAZVDU010000185.1:0-1991 GCA_964625615.1 uncultured Pseudoalteromonadaceae bacterium
CAAGCAAGTGTTTGGCGCTTTATTCGGCGGCTGGCCGCTAGAAACCTTCTTGCGATTCAGGCATAGGGCGACCACAAAGCCTATTGAAACGCAGAAATAAGCGACGTTTTTATACTGAGGTATTGTTGTACTTTTGGTTAACCGGTTTTAACGCTTAAATTTATGGGCCGAAGGCATATTTTAGCTGACCATGCTTAGCGTTCTAATACAGATATAAAAAGCTGATTAAGCTCTTGATAATCTGCATCTCGGCCAACCGGTTTATCACTGTAAGATTCTATCCGATGCAACTCAGATTTAATAAAGTCATTGATAACCGGTATTGCTGGAATCAGTTCCTTCTCCAAACTCTTACGCTTTCTTTCCAAGAGTTTTGATACCTCACTATTGAGGACTGTTCTGTCAGAGATTAATGAACGTAAAACCTCAAACTCAATGGGCGCAGGCTCGTCGTATTTCTCAATCCACATGATTGCAAGAATTGGCCTCAGAACATAAAAGTACTTTTTAAGAGGCACAAGATTTTTCTTGAGATACTCCCTAAAATTCCCCTTAGCCATATGCCGGTAATGATAAATGCCTTTTTGAGAGGACGATATCCGTGGCATCATTTCTCTGGCGGAAGAAGCAAAAAAACCATCTTCCAAATAAATAAGCGGAGACTTCAACCATTCAATAAAAGCAGGGTTAGATTTCCAGTACAGCTTTAACGCTTTGCGTATGTCCCAACCATTGATATCGATCTCATCAACAATGGGGTACTCAATCACGTCACGCTTGTCTTCAAGATCGACGGTTAAGTACCAATTCTTAGGGTGAGCATAAATAAAGCGCACATCATAATCACTATTGGCTGATGCAAACCCCCAAGCTCGACTGCCCGATTCCACAGCATATAAGACTTTAACATTATGCTCATCTTCAGCAGCTCTAATGCGTCGCATAATCTCGTCGTGAACATCCGATGGAATATATCTCCTAATATTGTTGCTCTCCATCAACTAAGTACTATCCTTATCGCTCTCGTTAGTCGCTTTATTGCTGGCCAAGTTGGCACTCTCGGTTTTTAAAGGCCGCCCTTCTGGACAAAAGTTCACCAAAAAATCATTCATTGATGCAAATAAGTTATCTTTTACTAAAGAGTAATGAACATACTGCCCTTTCTTCTCACTCTCTATCAATCCAGCATTTTGAAGTAAGTTTAGGTGCTTAGAAAGTGCAGGTTTGCTGATATTAAACCTATCCGAAATCTCACCCGCCGTAAGACTCGTTTTGGACAGGTATGCCAATATTTTTCTGCGTATAGCAGAAGATAAAGCTTGAAATGTGTCTTCCATTAATTATATATTTAACTAAGTAGTTAATTATCTAAATTTATAATTAAACATACTAACTGAATTAGCCTTGAGAAGCTATCAATACAAATTAATATTGCTGACGCCAGGAGGCATCGGCTACAAAATAATGAAGGAACCAGATATGTCGCCCAATATTGAAGACAAGGACGCAACATCTCGCATTATTGATAATGGAAGCGCAAACGCCCATCAGGGCCATGTTAGCCTATCGATGACAAAGCTCTTTTGGGTGGGAGGTATGGCCCTAGTAGCTATCATCGGAGGTATCATCACGTTTTCGTATGACGCTGTCGCTCTCTTTTGCACTTTTACCGCCATATCGTTATGTTTTGGTCATTCTCTGGGTATGCACCGTCGATTGATCCATAAAAGTTATCAATGCCCGAAATGGCTTGAATATTTGATGGTGCACTTAGGTGTTATCGTTGGTTTAGCTGGCCCGTTCGGCATGATAAAAACACATGATCTTAGAGATTGGGCTCAGCGGCAACCCCAATGTCATCACTTCCTTGGTCATCAACAACAACCTATTAAAGATATTTATTGGCAACTCTTATGTAATATACACTTAGATTCGCCACCTAAAATACAGATTGAAGACAAAGTACAACAAGATCCTATTTACATTTGGAT
>CAZVDU010000185.1:2091-7109 GCA_964625615.1 uncultured Pseudoalteromonadaceae bacterium
ATTGTGTTACCGATACATTTACCAAACCGACCAGAGTTGGTAACAACGCAAACTGCCATTGTCTGTGAATCATCAAAAATTCACGAGCCTAAGGTACCATGATAAATCGCTACTTTTACATAATTTAAACACATTGCAGCGTTACATTAAGACTCAGCTTACTATTCAAGAACGAGTTTATTTATGAAAATGTCTGCACTTAATGGTTTTATCTTGGCGGTCGGATTTGCAACCTGTGGTTACTTTATCAGTCAAACACTCTACAACTCAAAAGTAGCCGTCAATACTTCAGAAGTAAAAGGATTAGCAGAAAGGCAAGTCAAATCAAACACCGCAAATTGGGAGTTGTTCTATACCGTCAGCGACAACGCTAACTCGCCCTTAGCGGATTTATACCAAGCAGCGGAAAAGCGTCAGAAAATTATTGTCGCCCTGCTCAGTAGCAAAGGATTTGAAAAATCGGAGATAGAACTCGGCGTTATTAATTTACACACGGAAGAATTTCGAGACGACAATCAAAAACTGGCCGAAACTAAACGCTCGTTAATTGGATCAATTACAGTGGTAACACAGAAAGTAGACTTAGTTGCCTCTGTTAGAGCAGACGTAAATAAACTCATATCTCAAGGTATCCAAATAGAAAACCGAGCCCCTATTTATAGATTCACTCAGCTCAATAAAATTAAACCCGAGATGTTACGAGAAGCGACACTAAATGCCCGAAACGCAGCGAACGAGTTTGCGCAGGTCGCTGGCGTTAATGTGGGACAAATTCAATACGCTCGACAAGGGAACTTTACTATTCGCGACGCCAATCAAACCTACGGTAATACAGCTAGAATTATTAAAGATGTACGCGTTGTAACCACTATCGCTTTCTACCTCACTGAATAGAAAACAACGTCACAGTGAAACAAAATAACTTGCAATACATTTTTTAGCCCACTATGATGCGCACGTTTTCTATCAACCTAATCAATGTAAAGGAGAAATTATTATGACATTAACAGTAAATTCCTTTGCAGGTCTTGCCCAATAATTATCAGTTCAACGCGCTAATATCAGCAGCGTTTTCTAATTAGGGCCGAATGGCCTGCCAATTCGCTTTTTGAAAAAATATCCTATGTAAAGGAATTGGTACTATGGGCACAACAGTCCAAAAAATTAATGAAAAAGTCAGCCTTATTGCATCCAAAGAAACCTGGATTGAAGGTTTGGCAATTCAACAACTCACTAAAACAGCTCAGCTTGCGGGAATGAAGTCAGTAGCGGGTATGCCAGATTTGCATCCCGGAAAAGGCTATCCCATTGGCGCAGCGTTCTTTAGTGTAAACAAACTCTACCCTGCGTTAGTAGGGAACGACATTGGTTGCGGCATGTCGCTTTGGCAAACGTCATTGAAACTATCTAAAGTCAATGTAGACAAAATGGCAAAACGCCTGACTAACGTAGAACAACCTCTGGGAGAAGATTGGCATAGCCTTATTCAACAGAGAAAGCGAGAGAGAAATATCGACCTAACTACCTTCGACTCATCGCTTGGAACAATAGGTGGCGGTAATCACTTTGCAGAGTTTCAAGCCATAGTCGACATCGTTGACCAAAGCACATTTGACAGTCTCAACTTAGACAAAAAACAGCTGCAACTATCGGTTCATTCCGGTTCTAGAGGATTTGGTCAATCTATCTTGGTCGATCATGTCCGGTGCTTTAATCATGACGGTTTAATTGAAGGGACAGAAGCAGCCCTACACTATGTTAGCGCGCACAATGAAGCCGTCAGATGGGCAGAACTTAATCGGGAGTTTATCGCCAGACGCTTCTTGCAAGCCATAAGAGCTGACGGTCAATGTCACTTGGACGTCAACCACAACTTGGTAACCGAAAAAAATATCAGCGGAAACCAAGGCTGGCTGCATAGAAAAGGGGCGACACCAAGTGACCACGGCGTTGTTATTATCCCTGGTTCACGAGGTGACTATTCTTATCTTGTTAAACCGCTGGGTAATATCTCTGCCGACAGCCAGGCCCTTTATTCGCTGGCACATGGTGCTGGCCGCAAATGGAAACGCGGTGATTGCAAAGCAAGATTGAGCCATAAATACAGGCGCGAAGATCTTTATAAAACAGCTCTGGGAAGTCGAGTTATTTGCGGTAATAAAGAGCTTCTTTATGACGAGGCACCACAAGCTTACAAAGACTGTGAAACTATCATTGCCGATCTTGTTGATGCTGGTCTGGTCTCTATTGTTGCTAAGCTAAAACCTGTTTTGACATTTAAAACACAAGGAGAGTGTCACTCATGATCTTACTTCAACTATCATCAGGCCAAGGCCCTGAGGAATGCGCCAGAGCAGTTGCTCTGGCAACTAAAACATTAGTGAAGGTATGTGAAAAATCAGGCATTAAAATTAACATCGTTGAGAATGAACCTGGCAGCTCAAACGGCACATTCAAATCCGTATTAATTGAACTGGATGGCAACAACGCAGCTGCTTTAGCAAATGGATGGTCGGGTGTTATGCAATGGATATGTCAGAGTCCATTCAGACCAAAGCATAAACGCAAAAACTGGTTCTTCAGCGGGCAAGTGTTTGAGATAAACGAAACGAAGTTTACTCATGACATTCGTTATCAAACATGCCGCTCATCCGGTGCTGGAGGGCAGCTCGTGAATACAACCGACTCAGCAGTCCAAGCAACACACTTAAACAGTGGGTTGTCTGTTCGTGTTGAAAGTGAGCGCAGTCAACATGCTAACAAACGACTCGCGAAAGCATTGATTATGAAAAAGCTTGCCGAACAGGAAAATGAAAAACTGTCACAACAGGACAGAGAACGCTGGTCTCAGCACTGGGATCTAGAACGCGGCAACCCGAAAAGAGTATTCAAAGGCACTAAGTTCAGCCCGCAGAAGTAGAAACGGTGGAACAACTGAAGGAATACAAATACCTTGATTGGATTGCGAGAAGTTTCGTGAAGCTCGTTGATCAACTGCGTGCGATGAAAAGGGTTTATACTCCCTGTTCAAGATTGATTCGTGCTAGTTTCCCTTAAACTTAAGCCCCTGAATTAAGAAGCATTGCAGCCCTTCAGCTGTAATGCTTTTTCTACCATTTATTTTCCTGCAAATACCACTTACTGGCATAACTAAAAGCAAACACACCCAACAAACTACAAAACATATCAATAAAATCAGCAGTTCTCGTTGGTATGAATAGTTGAGTAAGTTCCTCTAAAATAGCGAAAGCGATCACACTGCTAGAACCTAGCAAAAATGCTCTCCCAAGTAATCTCACCGTCTTATGTTTTAAGGCGATATTCATTAACATCGCCAACAACCCATATAAAACAAAGTGTCCTATTTTATCACCGTAAGGTAACCAACTCACCACGTTGAAAAAAATGTTAGCGGAGCCTCTGTTAGCTTGTGCGACTATCCAAGCAATGAAACAAAAGAATAGGACTGCGGGTATTACCCTACTCATTGTTCATACTCATTAGTATGCGAGTTCTGGTTTTTCGTTAATTGCACCGACTTGTCTACAGCCAAATACCAATCTATCTTGCGAGTTAATATCATCAATGAGCACAGCATCGCAAACGTAAGGATAGCTCCCATCAATAGCGCATAATCTTCAGCACTAATAATGATATAGAGCATGCCATATAAGAGCGTCAGTAATCCCGAGAAAATACTTGCTTGCAACCAACCTCGCAAAACATGTGATAAATAAAATAACATCAAAGATACGCAGCTCATTGTTGCAATCAGGTAAGACAAGGAAAAATCTAAATGCTCTGATAGAGAAAACAACAACAGGTAAAAAATAGCGATAGCAAAGCCTATCAGCGTATATTGAATAGGGTGGATTGGCAGCCTTTTAAGAATTTCAAAGAGGAAAAAAGAGACAAAACTCAAGCCAATAAATAATACACTGTATTTAAGTGAACGCTCTGATTGCAGATAGACATCTACGGCTTCAATATGGCGCACACCAAACATACTGCTATATAATGAATCGCACTCACCGCTTTCACAAAGACTGACATTATCTATGATGTTGCTAGCAAAAGATGTAATTTTCCATGTTGCTTGGTAGCCTTGGCTGTCGATCGTCCGATCAATGGGTAAAAAGCTACCAATAAACTGTGGATGTGGCCATGTAGACTGAATATTTACCGTTGCGTCTAGCGCCGTAGGTACAAAAGTGATCTCTTCCATTCCCCGTATTTCTAACTGGAAGTCAAAAGCCACAACGCTGTTGTCAATGCTAATAAGGTCAGTTAACAAAGCATGAACACCGCTATAACCCTTCGACAACCCCCTGCCTGGTGAAAAGGATATGGAGCTGGACATCCACGTCAGTTTTGGCGTTGCGTTGATTCCTCTTGTGTCAGATACAGCAACTAACAAGTATGGCTCGCCTAGCTCAGAAAAGTTATCTGCTAATGCGATTTCTTTGAGTTGTTGCTCGATATACTGTTTGTCCATTTCGCCAGAAAAATGGATGACGCTTGAGTAAACAGGGATCTTATGGATCCCTTTCTGACGAACATCATCCATCACTTCAATGTTGGCACTAACGCTTCTTGGCAATAGGATTTTTCTTTGTGATAAAACTTTATTACTGATGCTCTTGGTGCCAGTTTTTTGATCCCAAGATTCAACGTCTTTTTTTACCTCATAAGGAACTACAATCACTGGCCCTACAATATTTTGGGTTCCCGTCCAGCTCTTCGCAACTGCATTTTTTGCTTCGAACCGATAGTTATTCCTTTCATCGATTTTGTCCCAAATTAATCCTATAGGTATCATTAGAAACACACCGATGACACCAACAATGGCTAACTTAGACATCATTTCGTTCTGCATACTGACTATCCTCTCCATCATTTCGTATGACACTAAAGAGAGAATAAATAACAACTATGTGGATAATATGTGCTGTGTGAAGTTTATGTGTGGAGAGCAGTACTTGCTAGTTTTTAGGCAGCTTAAGCGATGCTAAAACACC
>CAZVDU010000186.1:0-7076 GCA_964625615.1 uncultured Pseudoalteromonadaceae bacterium
CCTACTGCGGCACTTGAATTGTTGAAAGCTGAGTCAATAAGGTTCGACATAAAGACACGAATACCTTTAGGTGTTATTTGGCTCGGTTTTACCAGATGATGTTGAAAACACCCTGTACTTGGCACGATGACTTGGTCGCCAGCAATTAATGGATAATCACGAACCGGTGTACCTGATAAGATCCCGCTTAAGTCGACTTGGATTTGCCACCCTTGACGAATCAAGATGACCTGATCGATTTTTGCATCAGGCCTAATGCCATAAGCAGCCCTGATTGCTTCTGACAGCAAGCGTTTGCTTGAATGGTCTCCTGCGGCAATAACACGCTGATCTAATTCTGCGTTTGCAGGCTTTTTATTGATCAAAACCCTACCTGGCTGGAAAACAGCGCCAGTAACGGGCACTTCGATAGCGGCTAAATGCAACACTTTGACATTGACCGTTGCCGTAGCGGGGCGAAAAACTTTCGCTTTTATCAATGATAACTCAATACGTTCCGCAAGCTCTCTAGGTGATATTCCAGCAGCGTCAATCGGCTGAATGATAGGCATGGTGAGCAGGCCAACACTATCCAGTACATAATAACCATTAAAGCCCTCACCAAACTCCATAGCTATTTCAATCATATCGCCAGGGCTTAGTGGTAAGGTTGTTTTTGCCGGATTAATGTTCGTCGGTAAAGGTGATTGGTTTGGCGAACGTGACAGAATAGGCTTGTCGATTCTATAGTTGAGTGATGCACCAAAGTTCATTTGGTCACTACAATCTCGTTGAGCAGCAAATACTTTTGCGGGAACACTTTGTTGTTCAAAAAGCTCCCCTTTGTTACTGACTGAACCATAGAAACCAGCATGCGTGTTGTCGACTGACTCTAAACTGTGATGTTGTGCGCAACCCGCAGAGATTAGTGAACATAACGAAGCGACCAAGGTGGCTTGTTTAAATTTGAAGGTCGTGTTCATTAATCTCATTGCTACTTACCTTTCCGTTGTTAAAGCATAATGCCTTTCGATAATTTGAAGGTTGCAGTAAGCAGGCCAGAAAATGAATTTTATTAAGTTATTGTTTTTTAATGTTTTTATAATTTATGGCGACTTGTTTTTCGCAAATTGCATGATAGCGTTTAGGTTTTTTGCAATTTGATATTTGCAAAAAACAACATGATTGGGTGTCGTTTCTCGATTTTTTAGGAAAGAAGGATGGCTTAAAACAACAGATAAAGTGTTCTTGTGTTGTTTCGTTTGTTTAATAGGGTATGTAGATACGCAAAAAGGGCACCTTGGCCCTTTTTATACTTCTTACTTTAGCGATTGTTAGTAAGCACCCTTTGCGCTTATTACACACGGAAATGTGGCTAACACGATTTTAAGATCTAACCAGATAGACTGTGTTTTTAAGTATTCCTTGTCGAGTTTAACTTGTGTATCAAAGTCTGTATCTGCGCGTCCAGATACTTGCCATAATCCTGAGATACCGGGTATCCCATTCACACGACCGAATTCAGACGAGGAATAGGCATCTACTTCTGTCGATAAACCAGGTCTTGGTCCAATTAGCGCCATGTCGCCTTTAACGATATTAATTAGCTGTGGTAATTCATCAATGGAATATTTGCGAATAAATCCGCCTATTTGGGTGATCCTAGGGTCCTTTTTATATTTTTGACAGACACCACCACGATCACTATCTTCAGCTTTTGGCATTTTATATTTGGGATCGGATGGAATGTACATTGAACGAAACTTATACATATTGAAGTGTCGCCCGTATTTGCCAACCCTGACTTGACTGAAAAAGCAGTTGCCCTTGCTCTCACAGTGAATCAAAAGCATAAAGATGAGGAGCAAAGGCGATAAGACGATCAATGCAAGTAAGGCAATGAGTCGTTGCATAAGCATAGGAATACCACGGTGTTTACCATCTGCCTTTTGAGACGCGTTGCGTTTAATCGGTGATTCTTGTAGAGCGTTAATGAGTGAGCCATAGTACATAACTAATGTCCTCTTGTTGCTTGATTAAGTATAAAGGTACGGAACATAAATAATGGGTTGCCAATCACGTAGCGGACGAATTTTTTCTTGGGTTCTTGGAGTAACCGCCACACCCACTCCATGCCGAGTTCCCTCAGCCAGATTGGTGCTCTTGAAACTTTTCCCGCGTTGAAATCCAACAGTCCGCCAACAGCAAGTGCTGTGCTGCAATGTAATTTCGCTTGATTGTCTAACAACCAGCGCTCTTGTTCTGGTGAGCCAAGTGCGACGAGTAGAATATCTGTACGGCTTTTATTAATGTTGTCTATGACAGCTTGGCTGTTTTCTCTATCAAAATAGCCGTGTGCTGTTCCTGATATGGTCAATCCTGGGTGTTGCTTGGATAGCATATTAGCCGCTTTTTGTGCGATACCAGGCTCTGAACCTAAAAGGTATATTGAACGCCTTTCCTTCACGGCAGCTTTGCAAAGCTGGGGAAGCATATCTGTACCGTTGATATTTGCTTTGATATGAATACCTGCCTTTTTTGCTGCTAAACGCATACCTAAGCCATCTGCGAAGTTTCGGTTAGATTGATTCAAGTTCGCGGCGAATTGCGGTGCTTTGAATGATAGGTTTATTGAGTTCACATTAATGAAGAACCCTAACTTACAGTTGTATGATGATTCGCTAGCTGAAGATGATATAGCCCAATCGACGGCTGCAGTCATGGTGTCGTTTGCAATCTTCAACCCAAACAATGTGTAATTAGCCGGTGTATCTAAATGTTTGCCTTTGTGGTTGAACAGCAACCAGCTGAATAAACCCCTTATCAACAATAAAATGTATTGCTGAAGGTTTGATCTAAATTGTTGCTCAAGCAGCTGAATAGGGTAATCGGTGTTAAGACCACTAGCGTTGTGCACGCCCGCAGCATTTACCAATCCGGCTTTGCTTTGTTGGCATGAAGCAAGTTGTCTCTTTTGGAGCTCGGTCAAATTCAGATCAAGAGGCATGCCGATTAGCCTGACATCACCTTTAATGACGGACCACAATACGCCAGAGCTTTTCGCGATGCCTGTACTAAAGTGGCGAATAATTACTTTACGGTTAAGGCAGTCTTTAACAGAGTGGGTTACAAATATTGGTTTAAACAACAAAATAGACAGCAGCGAATTTATTGTATGCACAGGTACTAAGACAATAAGTAGTACTAACGCTACTAATTGATCCAAGGTTGCTTTTGAAGCAGCAAACGCCTCGCGTTGACTATCATTTGGTTTGCTCAAAAAGTTAGATGATTTCTGTAGCATTAAACTTACCTCTATGTTTTCGATATCTCGAAATATTGCTTCGAATTACTTCCTTGTTATTAGCATTGCATAGGGCTTGCCAATAATTTAAGTTGTTGATATGTATATATTATTTTATTTATTCTTGTCCTCTGTTGTAATACCTTTTGCAATTTGAAAATGCAAACTACAAAAAAGTCTAAAAATGCTAAACGTGGGCTAAAGAATATGAGATAAGGTTTAGTGAGTATCTAAACAGGTGCTTTCAGAATATTGTAGAAATTAGTTTTATGGGAAAGAAGAGTCTTCCCATTCAAATACAAAACTATGTGTTCAAATGAGCAACGAGGCTTAGAGTCGATGAAAACTACTGTAGTGGGTTAAGACATCACCCGTCAATCGTTGAAGAGGATCGTCGTTAACTTTTTGACAGCTGTATTTGTTTATGAGCGATTTCGTTTTGGTTAACAAACGCGTTGTTCGAGAAAGGAGGAAGTGAATTGTTTTCAAGGTTCTGCTTTCTCTGAGTGGCCCGTGATTAAAATGCCGAATATAATCGTCAAGTGTCTTGTCGTAGGTATTGTTCCAACGACTATCCAAAGTACTAACAAAGGTACATTGTTGAGTTTGTTGAATGATATGCCCGTTTTCTCCCCAACAAACATCATTCTGACGCTCGACGTTCAAGTGTCGGCGCGCTATAACCTGGTCGACCCAGAGCCTAATCTTATGATGATTACGCACAATGATGACGCCTGAATTAAAACGTTCACTGTAGCTTTTCGCTAAATACAGGTATTTTCCTGGTTCGAAGGTGGTTTCAAATGCTGGTGTATGAGGTTTCACCAAGGCATCCGCATCAATAAAACATACTGTTTCGTAGCCGGCTTCTAGAGCAGCTTTTAACAAAGTGAGCTTTAGCCAGCAACATTCAACCCCAACTGCGGTCATTGCAGGGTAAGTGACAACTTCATATTTATAACCCTGCGCAAGCGCGTAACGCTTATGTGATTCAATGCAGTGTTTGTAAAGCCACTGATAGCCGTTTAACGCAATACTGAATACGAGTGTGTTACCTGACATAAGGAATACCTCTAACAAATTTTTCAGCCTTTAAATGATGGCAGCAAGAACCGGTCCAGCTTGCAGAACTAATGCACTGAAATTAGGTTTTTATCAGGTTTTTTGGTAGCTGACAGGTGTTCAGTTTCAACTGTAACTCCCTCCGGCCGTAGTGAAATGAAGCCCGTTTAAAATGATATTTGAAGATTGATAGTGTTATAAATGGCAATGTTTAGCCCCAGTAAACTCTGTCAGTTACTTATATTTTTCCTATCTCTTTGAAATAGAAAGTAAATGTATAAGCCTGTCGACATTTCCTATTTAGAGCTTAGGTTATTTAGATTGCCTTCCCCAAAATACTTGCTTTTTGTACATAGTAGAGGTTTTTCCTTCCTATTGAGCTAGTCACTCTTACTTTGCAATGCAAATTGCGAAATGTAGCAGTTCTAAAACGCTTGATTATTTATTGAATTCGCTAAGGTTTTGATTTAATTGATTATTTTTTCTGGCATGGCATTAGCAATACTCATCAAAGCAGATGCTCATTAAGTATCTGCATTCGCTAAACAAGGCACGTGTGTGCCAGAGGAGATGATGTTATGAAGAGACACTACCTGTTAGGCGTCTTAGTGATGTTCATGTTGACCATGGGTGTGGGTAAGGCCACGGAAACACAAAACGGTCAATACGTATGGCAATTTCTGTCTGGGCAGCCGTGGCCTGGTGGATACAATCAAAACTTGGGAAAGCCCAACTATTTGACATGGAACCGTGACGAATACTCTGACGATTTCTTCGATCGAATAAACAATGCTTTGCCAGAGAGTGAGATCAATGAGGCTTTCATTACGGATGATGCTGGCTCAACGATACATTTGACAGAACAAGCGGAAGTCTTTGTAACCTTTATTCATGAAGGTGCGGGATATCGCAACGCTTTTGGTTTTTTTGTCTTTGATAGAGACAATCCACCGCAATCAGCGGAAGACGTTAATGAAGTAGTTGTCTTTCCTAATCTCTCGTATCCACATATGGCTAGAGGTCATAGAGCAAGCCTTGGTGTGTTTCCCGCAGGCACAAGCATTGGCTTTTTCGTCGCTGCTAATGGTTTTAGCTATTACTCCGGTGTTAAGTCTTATCGCGTTCCTTACTATTATTCTTTGCAGGGGTTAAACCCTGAATCTGATCCTTCACTTAGACAACATGCTGTGCTGCTTTACGATGAAGAAGTTGAAGAGGTGATTATGGGCTTTGAAGACTTGCCTCGTACTTGGGGTGATAATGACTTCAATGATGCCGTTTTTAGTATTAAAGCAACCCCTGAAACAGCGATCGAAAAAGAAAACCTTACAAAGGTGCCTGCCGTTAATGACAGTGATGCTGATGGGTTAGAAGACTCACTGGATGAATTTCCGGACGATTACCGTAGAGCTTACAGTAGCTACTTTCCAAATCAAAACAGTTATATGACACTTGCGTACGAAGATAACTGGCCGAAATTAGGTGATTACGACTTCAATGACTTGGTCATTAAAGAGCGCTTACAAACAGTGTATGACGCTGACGGGCTTGTCAGTGGTTTCATTATCCATGGCTTCATCAATGCAAGAGGCGCATCTAAGTCGAACGGCTTTGCGTTACGTTTGGTCGATATTGCACCGACTGAAATCGAAGAAGCGACGCTAACTATCGATGAATCAACGTATAGCAAATATGTCGAAAATGATCAGACAGACGCTGTGATTTCTCTTTGGAGTAACAGTAAAACCTATACGCAAACAGGGCAATCAGGAAAGTGTTCGCACTTTAATACACACAAACAATGTGAATACTTTGAACCTGTCGCTTTTACTTTCGATGTCAGGTTTATTAATAGCCGCAGCGCATTAAATCAATCAGCGTTAGACTTCTTTATCTATAGGACAAATGACCGAACGCTCGAAATACATATGCCGGGATATGCGCCGACCGACTGGTTCAATTTCGACCGCTTTGGGAAAGCTGACGATACGTCTGACGAGAGCGAAGAGCGCTATTTCCGTACGCAGGAAAACTTACCTTGGGCTATCAAAATAAGCGATGAGTGGAACTACCCACGTGAATATATCGATGTGCTTTGGGCGTACCCGGACTATGAGTCCTGGGTAGAGAGTTCAGGTACTGAATCGATCGATTGGTACAAAACGAGTACACGTAAAACGCATTTTTATTCCATCGAAGAGTGAGAGGTAAGTAACTATGGAAAATATAAACATTAAAATCAGAGCAACCTCAATCATTAAGGCTAGCTACTCTGTCTGTAAAAGGTTTGCCGTTCTCGTCTTTACTTTGTTTATGGTGGTGAATGCCCATGCGCAACATGACCACGACGCAGATACGACAAAACTGATTACGAAAGCTAAGCGCTCAACAGATCTCTATGTTGAGCCGGCGTTCAATTTCGAGTCGCATCGAACATATACGCTCGATTTCTCGGTGACAGATAAAGACGGTGAGCCGCTTAGTGGCGTTATCTTGCTGGTATCGTCAATACCGGATGATGTTGAAGATGTAGATGACGAAGCCTTACTAGATAAGTCATTAATGAGCATATTAAGAACAGACCAATATGGGCGTGTTTATCAACAAGTTGAAGCTGCTAAGATTTATACCAACTTATTGGTTGAGCTGAATATGCAAACTGAAGGCAATAAAGTCATTGTTGATGCCAGTGAGACTGACTACGTTTCACATCACTTTATGTTGAATTAGT
>CAZVDU010000187.1:0-7063 GCA_964625615.1 uncultured Pseudoalteromonadaceae bacterium
TCATGGCTTGATTGCCAATAATAATGCGGCTTAAGCGTCTAAAGTCAGCTTTACTAACTGAGTCACGAAACACCCACAACCATTGACACCTATCGTTTGAAAAAGGGTGTTCAGGAGTTAAATTAATCCACAACAAGAAAGGTGAAACACGCGACCTATTTGACATGCGCCAAGCAACCGCTTCGTTTGCATCAAGTGAATACCAATTCCCGTTATCTTCAACAAGCACAATATTCTCTTTGCTAGCCTGCTGAAGCTTTGCGCTTTCTTGAAACGCATAAGCAACTAAACCCAGAGAGAGCAAGCTTTGGAAAAACCACAATACGGAATAGGCGTTACTCGGCACCAGCCATACTGGCACAATGTGTATAAGAATAGCCAACGTCACTGTAAAACACTTTATTCTTGAGTGCTTAATAACAATTCTATACTTTGACACGATTCAATATTAACGTAATCATATCGGCGAACTCTTTATCTTCACAAGATTGGTGTCCCATAAACCAAGCGTATAAATCAGGATCATCCGAAGTCAATAGACGCTCAAAAATCTCTTTTTGATTGTCATCAAGTTCATGAAAACCAGTTTCTACAAACGGCATAAATAGAACATCAAGCTCCAACATCCCTCGCCGACAAGCCCATTTGAGCCTCGCATATCGAGCCTTAGTAAACATTAATTAATCACCATTATTCTTATCATTCATTTCTATCATTTCATTCTAACAATATTAAGCGCATTTAGCTTGCTTCGGGTTACTATCTGGTTAAGAACTATAGCTCTATCGCTAAATCATAATTAAACAGTATAATTAGCGGATCAAAATCAGAGCTACAAAACGATAGAGTTGCATAAAGCCCGAACAGCTAAGAGCGGCAACCCCTAATTACTCCTAATCATATGACGACTATTTTAATGCACAATCAACACACTGCTACCGAAAAATGTGAATCTGTACCAAATTTCCTCTGCGACCTGTCACATATGAGTGTGATCGGTTTAACAGGTGAACAGAATATCGACTACCTACAAGGCCAAGTATCCGTCGATATAAGCACCTTGACTGGCGAAAATGTTTTATTAGGCTGCCATTGTGATGCTAAAGGTAAAACACTGAGTGTATTCAATACTGTTGCATGGCAAGACAGCATCATCATGTTATTGCACAGTGGCAGTTTTCAGCCCTCTTTTGATGCATTAAAGAAGTTCGGTGTATTTGCGAAAACAGAGATTCTTGACAAGACAGATGAACTCAAATTAATTGGTGGCAAAGGCCCAAAGGCAGAATCTATCATTCATACATTGTTTGGCGCTTTGCCTTCTCCACAACAGGTATTGTCCAGTTCGTCGGGGTTTGTTATTCATTTTGACCAACCCGAAACACGCTACTTGATAGCATTACCAGACGCTACGTACAGGAAGATCAAGTCTGATAATGCAGAAATCTCAGCAGACAACACTCTTTGGCAATTGATGGATATCAAAGCAGGCATCCCTAACATTGATAACAAAACATCAGCTGAGTTCATTCCTCAAATGATGAATCTACAAGCCATTAACGCCATTAGCTTTACCAAGGGTTGCTATATGGGACAAGAGACTATTGCTCGGAATAAGTATCTTGGGAAAAACAAACGAGCTAGCTTTATATTAGTAGCATCCGAAAACATTGATGTCGAAAATGGTGACTTACTTGAACGTCAAGTAGGCGAAAACTGGAGAAGAGGTGGAACCGTATTATCCTCTACCCAATACGAAGACCAAACATGGTTATTTGCCGTACTCCCTAATGACACAAATCCAGGCAGTATTTTAAGATTGAAAGACGAACCCAATACGCTCTTTGTTGTCAAACCACTACCCTACTCTCTAGAGGAATAAATACATGATAATCGAACCTAATTCAGTGGTGACTATGCACTTTAGTGTCTACAGCGAAGATAAAACTCAAATAGACTCGTCTAGAGAAGGCGACCCTATGGTTTATTTGCAAGGTAGCCGCCATTTAATAGATGGTTTAGAAAAGGCGATGTTAGGTAAGGAAGTCGGCGATCAATTTGAACTATCGGTAAAGCCTAGTGAAGCCTACGGAGAAAGGCAAGAGGCACTGATGCAAGCAGTACCAAAAGACATGTTCAAAGGTATGGATATAGAACCTGGTATGCAATTTAGAGCTACCACAGACGATGGCGAACAATCTGTTATCATTGTTGAAGTAACCGAAGAAGAAGTTGTTGTCGACGGTAACCATCCCCTGGCAGGACTCACCTTGCTGTTTGATGTAGAAATATTGGATATACGTGAAGCAACCTCAGAAGAAATTGCCCATGGCCATGCACATGGACCTGAAGGCAGTTGCGAACATCACCACTGATACCTTTTCTTACCAAAAAGCTAATAATATCAACGAAGTATTTATAAAAAGTAGGGATTTGAGGCATTCTAGATTAGACTTCATAATGTCGTTGGCAAAGGATAGCTTCACAATCTTGAGTTTTCAGTAAGGCGGCTTGTAAGGAAATAGAGCAGTGTTTATCCGTTCCATCGCATTTATCATCTGTTAATCGTCAGGAAGGTGAACACTTAGCAGTAATTGTATTAGTCAAACTACGCAAAATTATGCTCTCGCCTCGTTCGATATATTAGGGCAGTTTATGAACAACCAACAACCATCCGAGTCAGTTAAAATAGCTAATGCCAACAGACTCTTTAGCAGCCTCTTAGTTTTCTTATTTTTGATGACCTTAGCTCTCGCCATAACTTATGACAGTTGGTTAGAGTTATTCATTATCGGTCTTCCTTGCATCATTTTTCCACTGATTTTATTAAAGGCGAAGCCCTGGGCAGAATCAACACACCATGTTGTTGCAATTAGTATGCTGGCGTTTGTTGCCCTGCATTTACAACAGGCGCAGGGCTTAACTGAGTTACACTTTGGCTTCTTCGTTATTTTAGCGATGTTAGTGTTATACCTAAATTGGCGGATATTACTTACATCAGTTCTATTTATCGCTGTACATCACCTATCTTTTTTCATCATGCAGTTAAATTCAGTACCTGTGTTTGTTTTTGAACCAGAAAGAATTGGCCTCAGTATCTTTTTGGTACATGCTGCTTACGCCGTTATTGAAGGCTTGATGGTGGGTTATGTCTCATATCAAAACAAAAATGTTGAACTTGCCTCTTCAAACATTTCAAATGCCATTATTCGTATTTCAGAAGATGGGAGTCACCTCAACCTGAGAGAAAGAGCCGACGCTATTGAGGGAAATGTCTATATTCAACACTTCAACTCTCTGCTTGATAATATGCAAAACCTGTCTTCAAATATCGGGAACCTGAGTGGGAATTTGCATAACCAGTCTGAAAGAGTGAATCAGCTTACTGATCAACTCTACAGTATTAAAAAGCAGTCTTTTGATGAAGTAAATAATATTGCAGGGGTTATGGAAACGCTATCCTCCAGTGTCACTGGTGCAGCAAGTGATGCCAACAATGCTAATGAACAAATGTCGTCTATGGCGAATGACACCGCAAACGCTTCAACAATAATAGGTACAGCAAACACTACTAATCAGCAAGTATTGAGTGGGATTACAGTCGCAAGTAATAATATTAATGAACTTTCTTCAGCCTGCGAAGAAATTACAGGCATTCTGAGTGATATTTCTGGCATCGCTGATCAAACGAACCTTCTAGCATTAAATGCAGCTATAGAAGCAGCCAGAGCTGGTGACCATGGTCGAGGGTTTGCCGTGGTAGCCGATGAAGTAAGACAATTGGCACAAAGAACGACAGAAAGTACAGGCAAAATCGACGCGATGATGTCACTACTGCTTGAACAAGCAAAAAAATCCGTCGCATCAATGAATGAATCCGTTGAGCGTGTCGGACAATCCAATGAGCAAACCGAGGAAGCAAATCAACTTATTGTCAAGATAAATGACAGTATCACGCAATGTGCTGACTTAAATCGGGCGGTGGCAAAAGCAATGTCCGAGCAAGCTCAATCATCATCTAACATGGCCGACGCTATACAACACATAAGGCAGTTGTCGCACGATGAAAACACACAAGTTGAACTCATCCAAACACAAGCCAAAGAATTAGACAGTGCAGCGATGCAAGTTAACGAGGAAGTGTCACACTTCAAATGCTAGAGCGTTTTATCCAATGGGGTCGCAAAAATACACTCAGTATTTTGATCCCCTTTTGGCTTATTTGGCTAGCGGCCGCTTTCTATTATTTTGCGTCAAACGACTTGGTACTCTTCGATCCGGAAGATAGTCTGGCCTCAGCATCTCAAGACATGTCATTCGATCAAGAAATAGTGTCTTATTTCGAGCAACATTCACTCTCAACGCATAAACAGGTATACCACCTCTTAGATGAAAATTGCCGATGCAATGAAATAAGCGAAGCGCACAGGCTTGATTTGAACATAGGTGTTTTTAACGATTCTGGCTATGAAACACAAACACTTTCATTTAAACAGTTTTCAAATATCCTGCCTTCCAGCCCCGCGGTGATCATATTCAACAGCAACAATGAGTTGGTCTACATTGGGCCTTATTCTGCGGGACTATCCTGTGATTCATCAAACAGTTTTGTAGAGAGCGTCTTTAAACAATCGTTAATATCGGAATATCTAGGCGCTATTGTGGTGCATGAAGCAAAAGGCTGCTATTGCCAAAACAAAAAATCTTAAAACTGCTGTCTAAAATCTGTTGGCGTCATTCCTGTCTTTTTCTTAAACAACCGAACAAAATACTGCGGACACTCAAAGCCTAAGTTATAACCAATATTCGCAACCGGTTCTTCGGTATTAGCGAGTAAGGATTTTGCTTTATCAATGATAAAAAGTTGAATATATTCTTTGGCAGACTCGCCAGTTTCTGTTTTTATAGCATCACTCAAATACCTGCTCGACAATCCCATTTTCTCAGCCAAATCTCGTAATGAGGGCAACGCTAAATGTTCTTTGGTACTGTAATGGGTATCAAGGTGTCTTTTTAATCTGCCTTCAATAGAACCCTACATCTCATTGCACTGTACGAACTGTCGCTGATAAAAACGCTCTCCATAATTCAGCAACGTATTGATATAAGAAAATATTATCTCTCAGCTAAACTTGTCGTAACCCGATTCGCTTTCCTGGGCGATATTGTTGATCAACATGATCATCATAGCTTCTTCTTTAGGTGATAAATGAAGCGCTTTCGCAAAATTCCACCTCAACCTCTCACTATAGGAAACACGTGGACTCTGCAAATCCTTTCAGTATACTTTTCATACATAGTCTAGTTGCATGTCACAGAGGAAAATGGATGTCGACACTTCACATCACTAATGGCGATTCAACTGTAGCTTTATTAAAAGCAGCAGAGATAAAAGGCGATATGCTCCCGTGGCGAGACATATTGCATATGGGCCCGGTTCCTTCGGACCACGACTTACACACTTTATCCATGATTAGGGCTGAGTTCCTAGCATCGCTAAATTGGGGTGATAAAGATGCTTTATATGACGATTTCCGGCAGCGAGACAGAACCTTAGAAAACGCCAAGGACTATGAGCACATATTGCTTTGGTTCGAACATGACTTATATGATCAACTGCAACTTCTACAATTACTCGACTGGTTCAATCAACACCCTGAATTACTACCAAAACTCGCCTTAATTAATCCCAACAAACACCTCGGCTACCACACCGTAGATGAAGTTCCTGATTTACTGTCGCAACAAAAAGCAGTTACCAAAGCGCAGTTAACGCTATCAACTCAGGTCTGGAAGGCTTACAGGCAACCAACACCAGAACCTTTAAGTCAATGTCTAAAACGGGACCTAAGCGTATTACCATATTTGAGATCAGCGTTAATAAGAACCTTAGCGGAGCTTCCTCATCCAGCTACAGGCTTGAATCAAACCGAAGCCAGTATCTTACAACTACTGGGTAAAAATGAAGACACCAACGGGTTGACTAAAATCGAGCTTTTCAAACAATACAATGCTCTAGAGCCTGACGCCTTTCATGGTGATATGGGGTTCTTTTGGTATCTCGAACAAATGCTCATAGATACGCCTCAACTGCTGATTCAAAGCGGAGACAAAGTAACATTAACGCCTGCAGGTAAAGACTGTTTGGATGCCGCATGCTTTTGGCAGAGAAAATATAATGTCCAACAATGGTTAGGTGGCTATGCGTTAGGCAAAGATTCAAACTATTATTGGGATACTGAAAAACAGCAACTCTCAGAAGGGCCGAACTCCCCCTATAAATGAAGAATAATGGTATAAACTTAAAGCACCACAACTAACTCACTGAACCAATTATGTCTATTTTCAAAACAGTCCTTATTACGGGTGCCTCTCAAGGCATTGGTTTAAGCTTCGCTAATGAATTTGCTAAAAACGGGCATAACCTTGTTTTAGTGGCAAGAAGTGAAGAGAAACTCACTAACATTGCCAATGACCTGAACACTAAATATGGCATTACTGCAACACCAATACCTTTCGATTTGATCAAAGAAGATGCCCCATTACAGTTATTCACTCTATTGGCTGAAAAACAAATAGCTATCGACATTCTTGTTAATAATGCAGGCATGATGCAAGTAGAGAAGCTTTATGAAGCAGATATCGATATTATGAATTCCCTTATGCAACTCAATGTAAATAGCCTAGTGAATATGACACGCCTATTCGTCAGCCCAATGCTAAGTAGAGGTCAAGGCAAAATCATCAATGTCGCTTCAATCGCAAGCTTTATACCAACACCTAACTTCAGCGTTTATGGTGCCAGCAAAGCATTTGTCTTATCATTTAGTGAAAGCATCGCAGAGGAAATGAAAGAGAAAGGTGTATCAGTGACCTGCGTATGTCCAGGATTTACACAAACCGATATGCTCAGTCATGCTGAAGGCACAGAGAAATATATTCCGAATTTTATGAAAGCTAATCCAACAAACCTTGCTGCCGAAGCATACAAAGCAGCGATGGACAATAACGTTATCTTTGTCGATAAAATGGCAAACAAAATGCTAGTTCAATGGGCTAAGCA
>CAZVDU010000188.1:0-6994 GCA_964625615.1 uncultured Pseudoalteromonadaceae bacterium
AATAGTGTTACGAACCCGCCTGCGGACCCTACGGATCCGACTGATGATCCAACTGATGATCCTACCTCCGATACAGTAACGCCAATTACGCAAGGCTTAGCTGTTGATGTATCTGCTGAGTTTCCTGAAATCAATCAACCTGTTTTCCGTATTAATGCAGATACGACTTTCACAGAAGATACAACGTTAACTTCAGATGTTATGTGGGTGCTTGACGGCCGAATCGCTGTTGGTGGTGACAATGTTGACTCAGCCGTACTAACCATTGAACCAGGTACCACCGTTTTCGGCGAAGAGGGCGATGATTTCTTAGTTGTTCGTCGTGGTTCAAGAGTAGAAGCCGTTGGTACTATTCAAGATCCTATCGTATTTACATCTGTTCAAGATGTGACTGGTCAAGAGACAGGCATCGGTCAATGGGGCGGTTTGGTACTGTTAGGTCGTGCGCCAGCTAACTCTTGCGGTGACCAAGTTGGTGAAACAACGACAGATGAACTAGAAAACTGTGGTGTTTCTGCTGAAGGTGATGCCGGTCAATTTGGCGGTACCGACCCTCTGGATAACTCAGGTTCACTTGTTTACGTTCGTGTTCAGCATGCAGGGCGTACATTGGGTAACGGTGATGAGCTAAACGGTATTTCTTTTGCTGGCGTTGGTTCAGGTACCTTTGTTGACTTCATTCAAGTTCACCAAAACCTTGATGATGGTATTGAGTTCTTCGGTGGTACCGTTAACGTGAGCCACGTTGTTTTGACGGATATCGGTGATGATTCATTTGATTGGTCTTTCGGTTGGACGGGTAACGCACAGTTCGTTTATATCCAACAAGGCGAAGATGACGGTGATAACGCCTTTGAAGCGGATAACAGTGAGTTTGATGCAGCAGCCACGCCATTGACTAATCCTACAATTGCCAATGTTACAGTCGTTGGTTCTGACGGTACTAATGGTGTTCGCTTAAGAGCCGGTACCGCAGGTACCTTAACGAATGTCCTGGTGACAGGCCCTACAGGTTACGATAACTGTTTACGTATCAACGGTGACGAATCCGCAGCTAATGCAGCCAACGGCTTATTATCAATTACTAATTCGGTTATTGCTTGTGCGGATCCAGCTGACAATTTTAATGATCAAGCTATTGGTAATGGAACGACAGAAGACTTCTTCTTAAGCCAAAACGGCAATATGGAATTGACGCCTGGAGAGTTAGGTCTAAGTTCAAATGGTTTTATCCCATTAGCGAGTTCACTTCTAGTGACTAGTGGTTCTAATGCCAGAGAACTAGGTTTGTTCTTCGACCCAACGGACTATATCGGTGCTTTTAACGGTGTTGACGACTGGACGGCTGATTGGACTATCGCTTTAAACGGCGGCTTCCCAACTGATATTCAAAATGCATTTGATCAAGGCTTAGCTCAGAACGTTTCTGCTGAATTCCCTCAAATTACTGATCTCCCTGTTTATCGTTTAGACGCGGATGTCACCTTTACCCAAGATGTTACATTAACGAATGATGCAATGTGGGTGCTTAATGGCCGTACGGCGGTTGGCAATGACAATGAAGACCCTGCAGTATTATTTGTCGAAGCAGGAACGACAATCTTTGGGGAAGAAGGTGAAGATTTCTTAGTGGTTCGCCGTGGTTCACAAATTGAGGCATTAGGTTCTGCAACATCGCCAATTGTGATGACATCAGTACAGGATGTGACAGGCCAAGAAACAGGTATAGGTCAATGGGGTGGCTTAGTACTCCTTGGTCGTGCGCCGGCTAACTCTTGTGGCGACCAAGTGGGTGAAACAACCGCTGATGAGTTAGCTAACTGTGGTGTTTCTGCTGAAGGTGATGCAGGCCAATTTGGTGGTACAGACCCTGAAGACAATTCTGGTACATTGAATTATGTTCGTGTTCAACATGCAGGTCGTACGCTAGGTAATGGCGACGAGCTTAACGGCATTTCTTTCGCCGGTGTTGGCTCAGGTACTACTGTAGATTTCATTCAAGTTCACCAAAACCTTGATGACGGTATTGAGTTCTTCGGTGGAACGGTTAACGTGAGTCACGTTGTTCTAACAGAAATCGGTGATGACTCATTCGATTGGTCATTTGGTTGGACAGGTAACGCACAATTCGTTTTTATCAGGCAAGGTGAAGACAATGGTGACAATGCATTTGAATCTGACAACAGTGAGTTTGACGCATCAGCAACACCATTGACTAACCCTAATGTTGCTAACGTGACCATACTGGGTTCAGATGGTACGAACGGTGTTCGTCTGCGAGCAGGCACTGCTGGTGCATTACGTAACTTCGTTGTCTCTGGGCCTGCAGGTTACGACAACTGTTTACGTATCAATGGTGCTGAGTCACAAGCGAATGCGACTGCGGGTACATTGTCTATCGGTAGTTCAGTGATTGCATGTGAGTCGGCAGCGAATTTTGATTCACAATTTGAAGAAGACTTCTTTACCGCTAACAACACCAACAGCGTTTCAACAACATCAGACTTAGGCTTTGACGTAAACGGATTCCAACCTAGAGATAACTCGCCGTTACTAGGTGCAGGTGAAGATGTTTCTGCGTTGAACGACTTCTTCGCTTCTGTTGATTACATAGGTGCAATGGATAGCGATGTTAACTGGACTGAAGGTTGGACGGTTGCTGTTAATGATGGATTTCCTACAGATGTTCAAAATGCATTTGAGCAAGGCTTAGCGGTCGACGTGTCGAATGAATTCCCTGAAATTACGGGACGTCCTGTCTATCGCTTGAATGCGGATATCACTTTCACCAGTGACGTAACATTAACCAATGATGCATTTTGGGCATTGAGTGGTCGTGTTGCGGTCGGTAATGACAATGTTGATAACGCGACGCTTTATATTCAGGAAGGTACAACACTCTTCGGTGAGCAAGGTGAAGATTTCTTAGTTGTTCGCCGTGGCTCTCAAATTGAAGCGCTTGGTAGCGTCGATGCGCCAATCACCATGACATCAGTTCAAGATGTGACAGGTCAAGAAACAGGTATCGGTCAGTGGGGTGGTTTAGTGCTTCTTGGACGTGCGCCAGCTAACTCTTGTGGCGACCAAGTGGGTGAAACAACCGCAGATGAATTAGCTAATTGCGGTGTTTCTGCTGAAGGTGATGCTGGTCAATTTGGTGGTACGGATCCTCAAGATAACTCTGGTACATTGAACTACGTTATCGTTCAGTATGCAGGGCGTACCCTGGGTAATGGCGATGAGCTGAACGGTATTTCTTTTGCGGGTGTTGGTTCTTCTACCTTTGTTGATTTCATTCAAGTTCACCAAAACCTTGATGACGGTATCGAGTTCTTCGGTGGTACGGTTAACGTGAGTCATGTTGTTCTAACAGAAATCGGTGATGATTCATTTGATTGGTCATTCGGTTGGACTGGTAACGCACAATTTGTCCTTATCAGACAAGGTGAAGACAATGGTGACAATGCGTTCGAATCAGACAACAGTGAGTTTGATGCATTGGCAACGCCGTTACCTAACCCTAGTGTTGCTAACGTGACTATTCTTGGGTCAAACGGCACAAATGGTGTTCGCCTAAGAGCGGGTACTGCCGGTATACTGCGCAACTTTGTTGTATCGGGGCCAGCTGGTTACGATAACTGTTTACGTATTAATGGTGCAGAATCACAGGCGAATGCGACAGCAGGTACATTGTCTATCGGTAGTTCGGTGATCGCTTGTGACCCAGCAGAGAATTTCGATTCTCAGTTTGAAGAAGATACCTTTACCGCTGATGCGACGAATAGTGTTTCTACACCCGATGCGCTTGGTTTCTCAGCGAATGGCTATCAGCCAACGGCTAACTCTGTTTTGCTAGGCGCTGGTGAAGATGTGTCTGCTCTAGGTTCATTCTTTGCGCCAGTAACTTACATCGGTGCAATGGACGAGAATGTAGATTGGACAGCTGGTTGGGTAACGGTCGGTTTGGATAATAACTAATCGATAGTTAGCGAAAGTTTATAGTTTGTATTAAGGCGCTTTATTGCGCCTTAATGGTATCAAAGTATTAGGTGACCCACTGATTCAGGGTGACGGAGAAGAAAACGTAATGAGATCCAATCAACATCGACAACCTTGTTATAGTAAGTTAAGTGTTGCTATTGCAGCTGCTTTGCTAACGACAGCAGCTTTGCCTTTGTCTGCTCAAACAGAACAAGAGGAAGAAGATAAGGTTATTGAAGAGGTTGTAACCACAGGTACTCGCTTAAAAGGTAGTGCGCAAGCCGTGTTACAAGAGCGCCAAAACCAAGCTTTTGTGGCGGATATTTTAGGTGCTGACCAGATTTCAAGAACGGGTGACAGTGATGCAGCATCAGCGTTAAGGCGTGTTACAGGTCTAACTTTAGTTGATGGTAAGTTTATTTATGTTCGAGGTTCAGGTGAGCGTTATTCCAGTACACAGCTGAATGGACAAGGAGTGCCGAGTCCTGATCCAACGCGTTCGGTTGTTCCTCTTGATTTATTTCCTTCTAGTGTCATTGAAAGTTTAAGCGTCCAAAAATCATTTTCTCCTGATATGCCAGCACACTTCGGTGGTGGTAACGTTAATATCCGTACTAAGTCTATACCGACAGAGTTCGTTTTTAGGGTTCAAGGCAGCATTGGTAGTAATACCAATAACAGTGATGATGGATTCTTTTATGATGGTGGCAGTACTGATTTCTCTGGGCGAGATGACGGTACTCGTGCGCTTCCTTCTGTTATTAGAGACAGTCTGGCAAGCGCTCAATCGGGCGCAGGTGTTGAGGGTTCATCTGCATTTCCATTGACGTTGGAAGATCGCCAAGAGTTCCTTCAGGCATTAAATTTTGATATTGGTCCAGATGTGAAAAATATCGATCCTAATACGGGTTTCGGTGCCACTTTGGGGAACGTCTACAAGCTCAAAGGCGATAGCAAAATTGGTTTTCTATCAGCACTTGCTTACAATCAAAACTGGACTGTAAGAGATGAAGTTAATGGTAGTGGTCAAGGTTCTGTCGGTTGCTCCGAGTTGCCTGAAGAGTTAGTTAATGAAGAAGGCCGTTGCTTTGCGCAGATTCTTGATGGTGTAACAACTGAAAGAAACGTGACATGGAGTGGTTTGTTTAATATCGGTTATGAGTTCAACAAGAACCACAAAATAGAACTTACTAACGTACTTTTACATGATTCGCGTGACAGGGTGCGTGTACGCGACTTTATTGATATTAACGAAACGGAATTTGGACAAACTGAATTTAATCGTATTGATATTTTGTTCGAAGAACGTCGGTTAAATTCGAATCAAATAAAAGGAACGCATAATTTCCCTCAGTACTACAATGCCTATTTTGATTGGTACGGCGGTACGGCGAGAGCGAGAAGACAAGCACCTGGCGGGTTAGATGTTACCTTTCAAGACAATATTGAGGATGGTGTTGTCGTATCTCAGCAATTGCAAGATGTATCAGCAACCAATGCAATACTTCAGTTTCAGCAGTTAAGAGATATTGTTGAAACAACAGGCTGGAATGCGGGGATACCTATCTTCGGCGATGGTTATGAGCTTGAGTTTAAAATAGGTGCTAGCTTTTTTGAAAAGGTTCGTGATGCAGACAATGTTCAGTTAGAAATACCGCATCGAGCAATCGATGACGATTTCACCTTTGGCGGCAGAATTGATGAAGTTTTCTCTGACGAAAATATTGCTAACCCAGATTTTTTCAATTCATCTACCGGACAGGGAATTTTTCAGTCACAAACTGCTGACGGTGATCGTTTTGTTGCTGCGACTAAGGTTGATGCATTTTACTTCTTAACGGATGCTTTTATTGCGAATAAATGGCGTATAACAGGCGGCTTTAGATTTGAAAATTTCCAACAATTATCCATTCCGTTCTCAGCCAATACGAATCAATTCTCGGTTGACACTGATGAAATTCAGCAGCTGATTTTTGAAGAAGATGATTTTTTCCCGTCACTTGCGCTGACCTATACCATTAACGAACAACAGCAGTTTAGATTTAACTACAGTCAGACAACAGTCCGCCCTGATCTTAGGGATATCAGTACAACCTTCTTTATCGATCCACTAACCGAGTTTTTGGTTCGAGGTACACCATTGCTTGAAAGTTCTTCGTTAGAAAACTTTGATGCGCGTTGGGAATGGTATTTGTCCGGTGGTAACAATGTCTCAGTCGCTTTGTTCTACAAAGACATCGAGACGCCTATCGAGTTAATCGAGTTAGCAACTGTTGGTGGTGCAGCACCAAATCTGCTAACGGCTAACGGTGAGTCGGGAGAACTGTCTGGTATCGAAGCTGAGTTTTTGCACGACTTAGGTTTTATCAGTGACAAGTTGTCCAACTTCTTTGTGACAGGTAATGTGACTTTATCTGATTCTGAAGTTGTTTTGGGCGCTGTTGATGATGACGAAATTAGCTTGTTCGAAACACAGTTACTTGACGCGTTAGATGCAACAAGCGCATCTAACATTGTGACAAACAATGTTCGCCGCTTGGTTGGACATTCAGAGTGGGTAGCAAACTTGCAACTAGGTTGGGATTCTCTTGATGGTGAGCATTCTGCGACATTGGTTTATAACGCTTTTGGCCCTCGTATTATTATACCGGGTGCGCGTGGTAATGAGGATGCGGAGGAAGAAACGTTCAACTCATTGGATTTGGTTTACACCTACTTTCCTAACTTTGCTTCTACCATCAAAGTATCAGTGCGTAATATCCTAGATGAAAGAAAACAAATAACGCAAAATAACCTTGACGTTTTGCGTGAAAATACCGGTATTAATTTTGGTGTAAGTTATAGCTGGGACTTTTAATACTAACTTATAAATCAAGTGCTTAAACTATGGTGAGCCTCTGTATCAGTTTGATGCAGAGGCTCGTATAACAAACAGCACTTAATTGTACTCATTTTTGGCTCTCTCAAATTCGTTATATGACAGTATTTGTCATAAAACTGTCACACACTTTCT
>CAZVDU010000189.1:0-4909 GCA_964625615.1 uncultured Pseudoalteromonadaceae bacterium
GCCATGTCTTCAAAAAATCTACATTATTGATTACAGCTGGTTTACTCAGTGCATCTCTAAGCTATCAAGCTACAGCCGAAAAGTGGAAAGAGCCGCCAATTAGCATCTTTTTAGACGGTGCGGGGCAAGAGGGTAAAGACGACAAAAAAGGATTGCCGCTCGAAGGAGAACGTATTGTTGAGTTTGAGACGGATGAGGCTACTTGGATTTCATTAGACGTAACACCTAATGGCGAACATATCTTTTTTGAGATCTTAGGTGATATTTACCGTATCCCTCTAAGTGGAGGTGATGCTATGCGTGTCATTGAAGGTTTTGGTTTCCAATCTCAGCCATCAATCTCTCCTGATGGCGAGCAAATAGCTTTTATCTCGGATGAAGGTGGATCGGAGAATCTCTATATAGCGAATATTGATGGCTCTGAACCCAAGAAACTTTCCTCTCTGACAACGGGACAGTTGATGAGTCCGGAATGGTCAGCAGATGGTCAGTATGTTTATACATCACAACTGACTCATGGCTTGGGAGCCAATGAAATATGGATGTATCACAAGCATGGCGGCAAAGGGGTACAAATTACCAAGTCGCGTCCAAAAGGTAATGATACGCCACGAGATCAGCAAAATAATGATCAGGGTGTTTCTGCGTCTAGTGATGGGAAGTATCTCTATTACGCTGCCAAGTTGGGTGGTTTTCAATACAATATGACGAGTTTTCCTTGGCGAGTTGTTCGCCGTGATTTAGAGGAAGGGACGACCGATACTATAGTGACGGCACAAGGTGGTGCCATTCGCCCTCAAATCTCGCCGGACGGAAATACATTAGTGTATGGAACGAGATACGAAACCGACACGGGTTTTCGTATACGTAATATAGAGACTGGTGAAGATAGATGGTTGGCTTACCCAGTCACGCATGATGATCAGGAATCTCGCGCCACTCGAGATCTATTACCTGCCTACAGTTTTACCCCAGACGGCAGTGCCATCATTACGACTGTTGATGGCAAGATACAGCGAATTGAGCTGGATTCTGGCGATATGTCGATTATCCCTTTCAATGCCAAAGTCAAGTTGGATATAGGCCCTAATTTGATTAATCAGGATAAGGATCTCGAAGGTCCGGTTATCGCTCGAATGGCGCAAACACCTGAATTATCTCCAAGTGGTGATTTAGTTGCGTTCTCTGCACTCGGTGAGCTGTACACCATGTCATTAGAAGAAGGGGAGACACCGAGTAAGATTGCTCGCGCAGGGACTAACGTTTTCCAGCCGAGCTGGTCAAAAGATGGTAAATATCTCACCTATATCAGCTGGGATGTCGACGGTGGGCATATATATAGAATGCGTGCTAATGGTCGTGGTAAGCCAGAGCAGTTAACAGAAACGCCAAGTTTTTATACAGAGCCAACGTTTACCCCTGATGGTAGTGAAGTTTTGGCTGTACGGGCATCAAACCATCAATTCAATTTAGGCAATGCTAGAGGACAAAGAGATTTAATTGCGATTGATGTTAAAAGTGGTAAAACGCGTGTTGTGATGACGGGCGATGGCTTTGGCAGTATTCATTTTGGAAACGTAGTTGATCGTGTCAATTTATACGGTGATGGGGCATTATTCTCCGTTCGTTTAGATGGTACTGACCGCCGCGAGCATATTAAAGTGACGGGTAAGGGTAACTTTTCTGCAGCAAGGCCTCAGCCAGCCAGAGACATGCGGTTAAGCCCCAATGGTAGATATGCACTTGCGCGTTCTCAACAACAATTGCATCTAGTGAGCGTCCCTCAAGTTGGTAAAAAAGCAGTCACAATAGATATCAGTAATCCCGATAAAATTATTTTGCCTCTGAAAACGTTATCGGACTTTGGTGTCGATTATTTTGATTGGTCAAATGACGGAGAAACAATACTGTGGTCTACAGGCAGTACTTTTTATACACAAACACTGACCGACATCGAATGGGTAAAACCGGAGGAAAAAGATACTGCAGAGGGCAGCAAAGAAGTAGGTGATGAAAAGGTCGAAGAAGAAGCAAAAACAGCTTATCAAACATTCAAGGCACGTGTTGAAGTTCCAAGAGATAACTCAGAGGGTACTATCGTGCTGCGAGGAGCGACTGCTATCACGATGGGGGATCAAGGGGCGATAGAGAATGCAGATATAGTCGTCACCAATAATAAGTTTGTTGCAGTAGGGCCAAGAGGAACGGTGAATATTCCACAAGGCGCTGAAGTGCGTGATATGTCTGGAAAATTCATCACACCAGGCTTTGTTGATACTCACGGACACTGGCGTAACTGGAGTCGTAACGAAGTTATCGAAGAGCAGTTTTGGCCATTCTTAGCTAATGTTGCCTACGGTGTTACGAGTGGCCTTGATGTTCAAACAGGAACAACGGATATTTTTGTTTATCAAGATATGGTTGAAGCAGGCAAAATGATTGGTTTGAGAGCTTGGTCTACAGGGCCTGGAGTGTTCTCTGATACTAATATTCAAACGAAGGAAGATGCTGTTAATGTATTGACGCGTTACAAAGAACATTACCGCACTAAGAATATAAAAGCTTATATCAGTGGCAATCGAAAACAACGTCAGTTAATTATCCAAGCTTCAAAAGAAGTCGGTATTATGCCTACAACAGAAGGTGCTTTGGATACTAAGCTAGATTTAACCCACATGGTTGACGGTTTTGCTGGAAACGAGCACAACCTGCCTGCTTATCCGCTTTATAAGGATGTTCAGCAGCTTGCCTCACAAACGGGTATTGGTTATACACCAACCTTGCTTGTCACTTACGGTGGACCTTGGGGTGAAAACTACTGGTTTACGCGCCATAATCCACATGATGACGCTAAAATGAATCAATTTATGCCTCATTCTGTGATTGATGGACGTACTAAACGAGCACCTTGGGTTCGTGACGAGGAATACGCATTTACTCGGGTTGCTGATGCTGCTATCGATATTCAAAGGGCTGGCGGCAAGATTGGCGTTGGTTCGCACGGCCAATTCCAAGGTCTAGGTTATCACTGGGAACTTTGGTCATTAGGGTCGGGTAAGGCCACGCCGATGGAAGCTCTAAAAGCAGCTACCATTGATGGTGCGCATATTATTGGGCATGGTGAAGAGGTGGGCTCGATAGAGGTGGGTAAGTTCGCTGATTTAGTCGTGCTGAACAGTGATCCAAGAGTTGATTTAAAGAATACGGCTGACATCCATCGAGTCATGGCGAATGGGCGTTTATACAATGACGATACCCTAGATGAAGAATGGCCGCGTAAACGCGAATTACCGAAGCTTTGGTTTCACGATCAAGCGCCAAATTAAGACGTTGCTATTGATCAAATATCATTCGTAAGACTGCCGCTCATGTTTGAGCGGCATATGATTCGTTAGCAAGACTAGAAGCTATATTCAAAGCCTGCATAGTAGAAGGCGCCGTTAAAACCAAAAGGTGCTGAACGACGAGAAAACTGGAATACACCAGGACTACTCACGATTTCATTGCCGTTAGCATCGACAATAGTGCCTGATCTTGAGTTACCAATGGTATTTCTGTCCGGTGTCACGTCAAATAGGTTATTGGCACCAATATTAAACGACAGGCTGTCGTTTAATTGGTAAGCAACACGCACATCGGTGAGTACTTCGGCACCATAAGTTTGGCGACCGCCATCTGTTACCGTGTATTCGCCAAAGCGGTTGAATGACAGGTTTACCGTTAAATCATTGAGCCTATAAACACCAGATAAGCTGATACGGTCTTCAGGCTGCCATTCTTCAATGATTGATATGTCTTGTTCTGAAAACACTTGATCTGTCGTGAGTGTTTCAAGACCACTGCCTACAGGTGTAAAGAGATTAACAACATCTGTCTCAGTAAAGTTAGCCGCGAATGATAAGTCGAGTAAACCACTGCCAAGCTCGGTATTCCAAGTCGCAACAATATCAACACCGTCGGTTTCTGTATCAGCACCATTTAAGAAGAACTGACCGGACCCAGCACCAGCAGCCAGCAACGCCGCATCTAATGTGTTGGAAAGCCCTGTCCCTAAACGATTGCTGATGACAATACGATCGTCGATATCAATGGAATAGTAATCCACGGTAATGCTGACGGAGTCGATAGGGTTGAAAACAGCGCCGATACTCCAGTTTGTTGATTCTTCTTCCTGTAATTCTGGAATGCCAATGGCTTGAGCAAGCTCACTGTCATTTCTAAATGTACCGACTTCTTGTTGAACGAGCTCACCTTGGTCATTAACAACAAACTGTGTGCCTATGTTGTTGAAGAATAATTGTTGAAGGGAAGGCGCTCGAAACCCCGTACTGGCAGCCCCACGTAGTCGCACAGTGTCACTCAATTCATAATTAGCCGCGACCTTAAAGTTGGTGGTGTCACCAAAGCCGTCGTAATCATCGTATCGAATAGCGGCGCTAGCAAGCAAACGGTCGCTAAAGTAATATTCTGCATCGATATAAAAAGAGATAACATCACGACTTTCATCAACCGCAGAATCTGGTCCAATTCCAGGAAAACCTTGAATACCGCCTGAGGCGTTTTCTGTTCCTACGCCACCACTTAACCCGTCGAAAATGTTGACGCCATCAATGGTGTCAAAATCAGCAAAAGATAACTCTTCACCCGGTATAATGCGGTATTGATCTTCTCTTATCTCTGCACCAGCTGCGACTTGTAAATCACCAAAGCTTTGTGAAAAATCAACGTTAATGGTCTGTAGGGTTAATTCTAAACCATAAGCATCCGCTTCTCTGGGAATGGTGGCTCTGATTTCTTCGGCAGACAACCCTCTGTTAAACCTCAGCTCGTTTGCGAAAGAGGCATTAATGGAGTTGCTGGTGACGTAGTCTATTGTGTTCTCACCGTAGGTATAAGAAATGTCTAATGA
>CAZVDU010000189.1:5009-6861 GCA_964625615.1 uncultured Pseudoalteromonadaceae bacterium
TTTAAGGCAACATTGAAGAAGCCTTTATCACCTAACGAAAAGCCCTTATTCAGATTGATATTCGTGGTTTCTCCATCACCTTCTGAGAATTCACCGTAAGACGCTTCAACGCTGCCCGCTTCTTCACTGTCTTTTAATACCAGGTTTATAACACCTGCAATGGCGTCAGAGCCGTATTGCGCTGCTGCGCCATCACGTAAGATTTCTATACGTTTAATTGATACTGCTGGAATGGCGTTGAGGTCAGTACCCGCAGTACCGCGCCCAACTGACGTGTTTATATGAATAAGAGAAGCTTGATGGCGTCTTTTACCGTTAATAAGGACGAGGGTTTGGTCGGGGCCTAAGCCGCGCAGAGTGGCAGGCCTTAATGCATCTGTTCCATCACTAATGGATGATGACGAAAAATTAAAAGAGGGCGCGATTGTTTGTAACATACGGCCGACTTCTGTTTGCCCAGTATTCGCGAGTGCTTCTGCTGACAAAATATCGACAGGTACAGGTAAGTCTTCTGCCGATCTTCCTGCCACGCGACTACCAACGACATTAATTCTTTCAACTTTTTGAACGTTCTGTTCTTCTTGTGCTAGGGGCGCTTGTATAGCACCGACTGCCAGTAGCGGGGCTAATGCAGTTTGTAGCTTACTTTTCTTGTTCACCTTAGTGTTCCTCCAACTTGTTATTGTATTTATGCTCAGTTGGCCGGATTCATTCTCTACTGCGTATAGCGCTGTACCTTCAAGCAATTTGACTAATCCCAACTTGGGAGAATAGTTGCCTTTCAGCGCGTTGGTATGGTGTTGGCTCGCCATGTCGAATGAGAAAAGTAATGTCTGATTGGCTTGTTGTGCAAACTCAATTAAAGCCAAATCAGCCCTTTTCGATTCAATATCAAAATCAACACTATTTTGTGCAAAAGAATCAAAAGGCGAAATGCACAACAACAAGCCAAAGAGAAACAGCGAGTTCCTCAGAGCCCGTGTTGAAGAACGACATAGTTCGCCTGTTTTCCAACTGAACAACATAACCAGACAAGTCAGAAAGAAGATTCCTCTATTGGTTTATGAAAAAAGTAAAATAATTAGCCTGAGAGCAAGCTAATCAATCATGATAGTCTCAGGAGAGATAAGGTATTACAGTTCGGCGATCGAAGATAGCGTAATACGCTTTGGCTCTGTGCGAACATGTTGAATAGCAAAGTTGCTTTCTAAGGTACTAATCAAGCCCTCGATGTCTCCTGCCTTAAAGTATCCCGCTACTTGAATATTGCCTAATGACTCGTCCGATAAATCAAAGTTGATATCGTTGTAGCGCTTAATTTCCTGTAAAACGGTCGCTAAAGGCTCTCCTTGAAAAACAAGCATACCTTGTTGCCATGCTAGCTCCTTCTGAACATCAGCCAATGTCATCCTTTCTGTTTGGATGTCAGCCTTCTTGACATTATTGACAGTGAGTAAGGCTTTCTCACCAGAAGACATAATCAGGTTATCAGCTTCATTGGTATCCGATCTGAGTAATGCAACATCGTTACCGGATAACTCAACGTGTTGCTCCGTTACCAACACTTTGCCGTCTGTGACTAATAATTGAATATCACCCTTACCCAACTCTATGTTAAATGCCGTGCCAATAGCGGTGACACTGAGTGTATCTGCCTCAACAGAAAAAGGACGGGTAGCATCGTGCGAGACGTCAAAGTGAACTTCACCTCTCAATAGGCTTAGTCGACGAACTTCAGGTGTATAATCAATAGACAGCTCACTGTCTGTATTTAAATGTGCAACAGATCCATCAGGCAATCTAAAAGAGCGGTTTTCACCCACAGATGTTGCATAGGTGTTTTGCGAATGGC
>CAZVDU010000190.1:0-6838 GCA_964625615.1 uncultured Pseudoalteromonadaceae bacterium
AACGCGATCGTGTAAAGGACGGATTGCCATTTTCAATTCTCCTGAAAATTCCAATTTTATGGTTGTAAAACACGCTCTGATTACTCAGAGAGAGTATGGGTTACCGAACATTCAATAACCCAGAATTAGGTACTGCGAGGATAGATGGGGTTACCCTGATTGATCTCAAGGCTTTAGACGCAAAAAAGTGATATTTTTTTGCTTAATTTTGGAGCAATTGTGAAGATTTGGCACTGTTAAGCGCAATAAGCCTATTTTTGGCCTCTGTATACTTTTATTTCTAACTTTTTGGCTTGAGAAGTTTGTACATGATATCAATGCGGCGGTTTAGCCTTTGATTTGTTAGTTCGAGCCTCGCACTTAATGCAGACAATACAATAAAGCCTAGTAATACCAAGTTAAAATTTTCGTTCACAATATCTGGAAAAGCTACCGAAAGAGCTATAATAATAGGCATCGCAAGAGTCATAACCAAGCTATAACCAGTGGACCAGCTCTTACCGAGTTTGGCTAACTCTTCCTCAAGTTGCGCTCGTTTATATACTTTCTCTGCTATTAATTCTTCTTGAAGCTCTTCTTCTGTCATTGTTTTACTTTCCTATGCTATTAATTCCGATAAAGTGTCTTAATCAGATGATAGCCAAACTTAGTCTTCACCGGCCCATGCACTTTTAAAATTGGCTTTTTGAAGACAACATTATCAAATACCTTAACCATTTTACCTGGACCAAATTCACCCAAGTCCCCGCCTTTTTTACCTGATGGGCAAATGGAGTGCTTCTTGGCTAGCTGATGAAAGTCTCCTCCTTTATCCAGCTGAGATTTGAGTTTCTCAGCCTGCTCTTTAGTTTTAACAAGAATGTGGCAAGCGCAGGCTTTCATAAAAGGTTCTCTTTGTCCGTAATGGCTTAGGGTTTATCAATATGATTGGAATGGGAAGTTTCATCTTTCTTAGCTTCGAACTCACCTTCAAATATATTTCCACCTGACGGACGCTGCTCTTCAAACGGCGGAGATTGGTTAAAAGGCTGTTGACCAGCAACTACTTTCATTGGGAAATGTTTAATCAGCAACTTAGCGATAATTGGCCGAGTGAAAGGCAAGCAGAATAAAAAACCTATAGCATCTGTTACAAACCCTGGTGTAACAAGCAGTACACCAGAAATGACTAGCAAAAGGCCTTCTGCCATTTCTTGCCCTGGCAATTGTCCTGTCTGCATTTTCTGTTGCGCTTGCATCAAGGTAGATACACCTTGCTGCCTTACTAGATATGCGCCAACAAATGCAGTGAAAATAACAATAGCAACAGTATTCCAGCCACCAATCATATCCCCAACATTAACCAAAATGGCAATTTCAATGATCGGTAATGCTGCAAAGAGTAAAAAGAGTTTCCCCAACAGATTATCCCACTATTTTAAACGGTCCCATTTTAAAATATGACGCCCAACGCATAAAATACAAGCTTTATCGTATAGCACGTTTATGACTAATTAATGCTGATATGACAAATACGATTTATAAGAAACACGCGTTGCTTGGATACTGATAGTCGTAAACACCTGCAATAGAAGGGTTTAAGGCAGCTCGCGTAAACCACGCTTAACATAAACGGCCTAATCAAAAGGTATAGAATGAACACTTTAGGTGTTGAATTACCTATAAATAGGATGAAATTTGCTATGATTCAGCACGGTCCATTGCGGATACGAGATCATGTTTATCTTTGCTGCATAAATTCTACAGCCATTTATTTGATATTCAGACAAGATAGTTCACATGTAATGTAAATATTGCATTCATTGACTGAGTATTAAACGTACGCAACTTCATAAAGTATGCGTAGGTTAGACAGAATTTATACAAAAAACATAAATACGCTCTAATATTTCTCTTATGATGAAATACAGCTAGATACCAGAGCACTTGCTCTGCTAACTAAATTTGTTTTATTACTGTGCAAGCAATATTCGCTTATGTGCTTATAGTTAATGTTTAGATTGGATAAGTAGTCTGAAATGAAGTTTAAAAATGTCATCCTATTGTTATTGACGTCAATTATTGCGTTTTCGTCAATCTCCTATGCTCAGGTAGAGAATCAACTACCCGATTTCTTTTCAGATGAACCTGATTTTCTTCCCAATGAAGAAGCCTTTGTTTTCGACTTCCAGCAGCAGCAAGATAAGCTGGTTGTAAGCTGGCAAATTGCTGATGGGTATTACCTTTATAAAAAACAAATGAAGACCGCCACAAAAGGGGCGTCTGTATCCAAGCCTAACTTCCCAGCGGCAGAACAAATCGAAGATGAATACTTTGGCATCTCTGATGTTTTCTACAACCAATTAGAAATCGATTATGAAATCTTATCTGCCGAGCCCGACAGCACTATTACTATTCGTTATCAAGGCTGCGCAACGGCCGGTTTATGCTACCAGCCAACAACGAAAACTATTTATTTATCAGCAGTCGTTGGTGCAGGCGGTGTTAGTGAGCCTGCATCAGATAGCAGTGAAGATAAAAGCGAAGAAGCAACAGGCGGCCAATCTCAGCAATTTGACTTAGTCGACAAATTAACGGGTGGCGATAGCCTCGCAGTAACACTATTTGCTTTCTTGATCTTAGGCATTGGCTTAGCGTTTACGCCTTGTGTATTCCCCATGTATCCTATCCTTTCGAGCATAGTGATTGGTCAGGGTAAATCCATAAGCTTATCGAAAGGGTTCACACTGTCCTTTATCTATGTGCAAGGTATGGCAATTACCTATTCGATTTTAGGTTTGGTTGTTGCCTCGGCAGGAGTCCAATTCCAAGCTTGGCTGCAAAGTCCCGCGGTACTTATCACAATGATAGTACTCTTTATCGTACTCGCGTTTGTGATGTTCGGTGCCTACGAGTTACAACTACCATCAAAATGGCAAGAGAAGCTTAACTCTGTCAGCAACAGCCAAAAAAGCGGTAGCTTAGGTGGCGTATTCCTTATGGGCGTTATTTCTGGACTCGTTGCTTCTCCATGCACGACAGCACCGCTTACTGGCATATTGCTGTTTATCGCACAAAGTGGCGACATGGTTCTTGGTTTCTTTGCTTTGTATGTTTTGAGCTTAGGTATGGGCATACCTCTTATTTTATTCGGTATGACAGGCGGTAAATTACTACCTAAAGCTGGCAACTGGATGAATATTGTTAAGACGGCATTTGGCTTTGGTATGTTAGCCGTTGCAATGATGTTTGTTGAGCGTATGTTTGACAACGTCTATACCCAACTAGGTTGGGGCCTATTAGGCTTTGCTACATTCACCTACTTCTACGTGATGAATCAAAATACGGCAGTCAGCCTTTGGAAAGGCATACGCACCTTTGTTATTTTCCTCGGCTTAATATTGTCGTTCACCTATGGATACAGTGCTTTTGCTCCTCAACAAGCTGCAACAGGACATGGCAGTTCAACAACCGCAGGACACCCTGAGTTTCTTAAAGTTAAAAACTTAGCCGAGTTTGAACAGCAATTAGCGAAAGCCAATAACCAGAGTAAGAGAGTCATGATCGACTTGTATGCAGACTGGTGTATAGCCTGTAAAGAATTTGAGAAATATACCTTCCCAGATCCTGACGTTATTGACGCATTAGATGACTTTGTTTGGATGCAGATTGATTTAACGGATGCCTCTGACACAAATGCAGAGTTCCAAGATGCGTTTTCCGTCTTAGGTCTACCAACAATCTTATTCTTTGGCACTGATGGCCAAGAACAATCAAACGCTCGTGTTACTGGCTTCTTAAATGCAGAGCGCTTTGCAGCTCACGTTAATAATAACGTTAAGTAGTATCTAAGCTACTGCTTCTCTAAGGCTCGTTTTCACGGGCCTTTTTTATTCCCTCGATCAACATTTTTAATACGCCGCCCAAAGGCCCTAAAAAATGTAAGTTTAAATAGCACAACATTGATTACTATATGCATCAAACGTCGCTGATTCGACCAGTATTTTGCTGCTATTTTGCTAGCTTTTATTATACTACTGCCAGAAACTGATAAAAGTAGCTGTTTTAGCCGTAAATAGTGTGTTTTTTGCGATGATTTCAACTACTATTATTGGGATTTGTAATTTAACGGCAGATAGAAGCAAGTTTGTGAAATTTTTACTATTAAATGGCCCTAACTTAAATATGTTAGGTAAAAGAGAGCCTGAAATTTATGGCAGCTTAAGCCTGTCAGATATAGTTGAAGAACTGACAAGCATTGCACATGCTGAAGGAATTATTTTAGAACATCTACAAAGCAATGCAGAACATGTGTTGATCGACCGCATACATGAAGCTTTTGGCAATATCGATTATATTTTGATTAATCCAGGTGCATTTACACACACAAGCGTGGCATTGAGAGATGCTTTATTGAGTGTCAGCATCCCTTTTATCGAAATTCACTTATCAAATGTGCACGCGAGAGAAGCTTTTCGCCAGCACTCTTATTTGTCTGATATTGCTCAAGGCGTTATATGTGGCTTTGGTGCCCAAGGCTACGAGTTCGCAATACATGCTGCAAAGAAAGCATTAACTACATCCTAATTTATTGAATAAGAGAGACATCATGGATATACGTAAAATCAAGAAGCTGATTGAGCTTGTCGAAGAGTCTGGCATCTCTGAGCTTGAAATTACTGAAGGTGAAGAATCAGTACGCATTCATCGTGGTGGCTCAGCATCTGCTGCGCCAATTCAATATGCCGCACCTATGCCAGTTGCCGCAGCAGCCCCCGTAGCTGCAACTGCTGCAACGCCGGTAGAGGCAGCACCTACTGATGAACCTTCAGGTAACATTGTTCGCTCTCCAATGGTTGGCACTTTCTATCGCTCTTCATCTCCTGACGCTAAGTCTTTTGTAGAAGTTGGTCAGAAGGTTAGCGTAGGTGACACATTATGCATTGTTGAGGCAATGAAAATGATGAACCAAATCGAGGCAGAGGTTGCCGGTGTAGTTAAACAAATTATGGTAGAAAACCAAGAGCCAGTAGAATTCGACCAGCCACTATTTGTTATTGAATAGGCTAAGACACATGCTTGATAAAGTTCTTATTGCAAATCGTGGTGAAATTGCACTACGTATTTTGCGAGCCTGCAAAGAAGTAGGCATTAAAACAGTCGCTGTGCATTCGACTGTTGATCGCAATTTAAAACATGTTCTGTTAGCTGACGAATCTATTTGTATTGGTGGTGCACCGGCAAAAGATAGTTACCTTAACGTACCAGCGATTATTGCAGCCGCAGAGGTCACTAACAGCGTCGCGATTCACCCAGGCTATGGCTTCTTATCAGAAAACGCTGATTTTGCTGAACAAGTCGAAAAGAGTGGCTTCGTTTTCATCGGTCCAAGAGCTGAAACAATTAATCTAATGGGTGACAAAGTTTCTGCTATCAACGCTATGAAGAAAGCGGGTGTTCCATGTGTGCCAGGTTCTGATGGCCCTTTGGGAAGCGATCCTGAAAAGAATAAAGCAATTGCTAAACGTATTGGCTACCCAATGATTGTCAAAGCCGCAGGCGGTGGGGGTGGTCGAGGAATGCGTGTTGTTCGCAGCGAAGATGAGCTGATCGAGTCAATTGCAATGACAAAGGCCGAAGCTGGTGCAGCATTTAATAACGATGTTGTTTACATGGAGAAATTCCTTGAGAACCCTCGTCACGTTGAGATTCAGGTACTTGCAGATGGCCAAGGTAATGCAATTCACTTAGGTGAACGCGACTGTTCAATGCAAAGACGCCACCAGAAAGTTGTTGAGGAAGCACCTGCTCCGGGCATCTCACCAGAAATGCGCAGTGCTATAGGTGAACGTTGCCGTAGAGCTTGTATTGAGTTGAACTATCGTGGTGCAGGTACTTTCGAGTTCTTGTATGAAAACGGCGAGTTCTATTTCATCGAAATGAACACGCGTATCCAGGTTGAACACCCTGTATCTGAATTGATCACTGGCGTCGACTTAATCAAGGAACAACTCCGCATTGCTGGTGGGCAACCCTTGTCACTTGAGCAATCAGAAGTTCAAATTCGCGGACATGCTATAGAGTGTCGTATCAATGCTGAAGACCCAGAGAGGTTCACACCATCACCGGGTAAGATCGACATGTTCCACGCACCGGGTGGTTTAGGTGTTAGATGGGAGTCTCATATCTACTCTGGCTATACAGTTCCACCAAGCTATGACTCCATGATTGGTAAGCTAATTACTTATGGTGAAAATCGAGACGTTGCCATAGCTCGCATGCGACATGCACTCGACGAATTAGTCATCGAAGGTATTAAGACTAACGTGCCATTGCAACAAAAAATTATGGCCGACGAAAACTTCTTCAATGGTGGTACTAACATACACTACCTGGAAAAGAAATTAGGCTTAGACTAAACTTTGAAAGCGCCTATATAGGGCGCTTTTCACTTTATGAAATAAGCTAGGAAGCCCTTACCAATGGCTAAGCCACATGGACACGTTACCGTTAACTGGATCGATGACATACTTGAGATGCATCCTGTTGGCCCATTCAATGAAGAAGGCACAGCAATTTCTATAGAAGAAATGCGTGCTGTTGCTAATACCCGCATCAAAGATATACATACCTGGCAAAGACTCGATGTCCTAAACTATGAGACTCTGGGTGGCCCAGAAGTCATGAAAATGATCGGTCGCTCATACCTTTGGTGTTTTGAAAAAGGGTGTAACGCCATTGCAACGGTGTATTCGACGCAACTGCAAAATGCCATTTTGTTAGATTTCATCAAAGAAACCAATACCAACATGAAAGGCTTTGACAACAAACCAGAAGCGCTCGCATGGTTGCATGAGCA
>CAZVDU010000191.1:0-6807 GCA_964625615.1 uncultured Pseudoalteromonadaceae bacterium
GGTCTATCCCTGCTATTGTATTATCGCTTGGCATTTGCATGTTAGTCGGTGTTGGCTTTGGCGTTTTCCCGGCAATCAAAGCATCTAAGCTTAACCCTATAGATGCATTGCATAGTGATTAATAGTTAACCTGAGTTTGGGATAAGAAACACCTCAAAATAAGCCATTTATAACACTATGGAAGATCCGTCCTAAGCGATTAATTTGCGATTATGGGTGACCGCTTTTCTCTTGCTTTATGTGTTAAGTCCACCATCGCCTTTCTTGCTGAGTAATGCTCGGTAATAGGCTTCATAAAAGCAATAAAGTCTATACTTTTAGTGTCTGAACCTACTTTTGTGTAATGGAACCCTTCAGGAAATGCCGTTAGCATGGCTGCTTCTTGCTCAGACAATTTTTCACCGTTAGCATCAGCGATAATCTCTACCAAGGCATCCAGATGATCTTCATGCATGTGGTCAATCATCCCTGTTTCCATTGATGATAGTTCAGCATAATCACCGCCCCACTCTTCTTTAGAAAACCAGTAAATTTCGCCAAAACCACCAATATAGCGAACACGTGTTGTTTGTAATGTATAAAAACGAAAATCGTGAGTATCTTTATAGTTAGTCGCTTGCGGGAACAACCTAAAATAGCGCGCTTGATTATCTTTAGTCACATCATCCCAACTGGCTTCTGCTAGAACAGTCACTCGCGCACTAGCCTGACTGTCTGCTTGTGCCGCATCGTAAGCACATAAACTGATTTTGTTATCAGACTTCATGTTACGTGAGTGTTGTGCAATATCAGAGGCATAAATAATGATGTTGCCGTTATCTGTCATCATAAAGGGAATAATCGAACCAAATGGATATCCTTTCACCGATAAACTCTGTGTTGATAAAACACCTGTATGTTGCCTTTTCATCAAGATTCTCGCTTGATGAATATGACTCCGTTTTTTTGCTGTGTTTGTCAGTAGTTCTGTTTCTTGTTTAGGCATTGTTCTTCCATTCATGATTCAAAATATAAGTTGTGTTGTTTGTTATGGGGTGTTTCTGCATATAACCATTTGTCTCAAAACACTCGTTAAGATAGCTTTCTGAAAAGCACGTATGGCGATTTCCGGTCACTAGCAACTTTCCATTTTTGATAAGGGCAATTTGGTCGCTGTATTGATTCGCTTTATTAATGTCATGCTCAACAATCAGCACTGTTCCTCCATTTTCTTTATATTGATGAAGTAATAAGTAAAGGTTTTGGGACTGCTTGATATCTAACGCAGATGTGGGTTCATCTAAGAGCATAATTGTGCCATCCAACCCCCTGTAGCTGGCTAATTGAAGCCATGCTCTAGCAAACGCTAGCAATTGGAATTCACCACCCGACAATTGCATAATTGACGTATCCAGAAAACGAGTAATACCGACAATATTGGCGACCTCTTCGACCCAATCACAGGCTTGCGTCAGAGACTCTTTATGATGCTCTCTGGCTAGCAATAAATAATCATAAACTTTGATGTCGAAAATAGGTCGGTCGCTTTGTGCAACATAAGCTCGCTGAAAACTGAGTTGCTTTAAGGTCCAACGAGATAATGGCTTTCCTTTAAACATCACCTCACCATGATCAACGTTATGCTCACCAAGCATCACTTTCATTACTGTCGACTTCCCTGCACCATTGGCGCCGATAAGTGCTGTGATTTGATTCGGAACAACGTCCATAACGATGTTAGACAACAATACTTTCGAACCACACTTTAATGCCACATGATTTAAATAAAACATAGCCAATTACCTCCTTCCCTTAACGATAAGATACAAGAAGAAAGGAATTCCTAATGCAGAAGTAATAAGGCCAATAGGTAATTCAGCAGGAATAATAATGGTCCGTGAAATTGTGTCAGCTACACACACTAAACAACCTCCCATTAAGGTGCTTAGTGGGAGCATAAAGTTTAAATTAGTGCCGATAAGCATTCTAGCCAGGTGAGGAACTACAAGCCCTACAAAACCGACAATACCCGTAAAACTTACGCAAAATGCAGTCACTAAAGCAATGATAGCTAAAGAACAGATTCTCACTTTTGAGGTGTTAACACCTTGATAAACTGCTTGCTTTTCGCTGAAACTCATCAGCGCTAATTCACCTCTAATTCGATAGAAATAAATCATTGCACAACTCACACAGGCGAAAGTCGCTATCGCAACTTTCCAACTCAAGCCAGAGTAACTTCCCATACTCCAAAAAGTAATAAGGCGCAGTGTCGAATCATCAACAAGATAAGTCACAATACCTAACAAAGTCATCGCTGTTGCGTTAATCGCCACACCAGACAATATAAGCAACAAAGTATCAACAGTACGATTACCATAATTAAGAATAAATAAAGTGCTAACAGCAACACCTGCACCAAAGAAGGCCATCATGGGAATAAAGGCCACCATAAGAGAGGCAGGAATACTTACTGCTGACAACATGAGAAAACCCAGCGCCGCAAACAAGGCCGCACCAGAAGAGATCCCTAACAAACCGGGTTCTGCCAAAGGGTTCCTAAACAGCGATTGAAGCACTACACCACAAAGCGCTAACCCCGCACCTGTTGCAAATGTCATTAAGAGTCTAGGCAAGCGAATGTCGACTAACACTCGACGATGGAAATCAGAGCTTGTTTCGCTTTGAGTATTAAAAATCAAGGCGATTATATCAATATCCATTGCCCCAGCCCCGGCAGCCCAAATACCGAGAACAGGAATAAGGGACAATAATGTGCATATCCATCGACGAGGTAAACTGTCGTTATAGCGTTTAAGTACAACTAAGCGAGTTGGCTCTGATAATGTTACCGTACTCATTTAAGATTCAGTTCCTTCCAAGATAGCCAGCGTCTCAGCTAATGCATCAGGTAATCTAGGTGTAAGCCCCAAGAAAGATAAACTATCAACAAAAAACAACTGACAGCCGTGTACACTAGCCCAAAACTTAAGCTCGTTAGTTTGGCAAATGGCTTCCTTAGTTCGACCATTCACCTGATGCTGTGGCATCAAGATAACTCCAGGATCAGCCGACAACAAAGATTCTATTGATATGGGTTTAAACCCTTCTAAGCTGGCGTAGGGGTTTTTAATGTTTAGTAATTCCATGATCAACTGCGGCATGGTGTTGTCGCCGGCAGCCATTAACCCTCGGTCACCAGCTGACATCAAAAACACCACTTTTTCATTTTCCGAATGACGAACCGAGGTCAGCGATACCACTTGTTGCTCAATTCTGTTGTTTAAAGCTTTCGCTTCAGCTTCTTTATCAACAATAGTACCCACTGCCGATATTAAGCCCTGTATCCCTTTTACCGTTTTGGGTTGTTCGAGTATGGTCATATCAACACCTGCGCTTTCAATTTGCGTCAACACAGATTGAGGGCCGGCTCCCGACGCAGCAATAACATGCGACGGGTTCATTGATAGAACGCCTTCGGTACTCAGTTGCCTGTAGTAACCAACTTTAGGTAGCGTTAAAGCACCCGATGGATACAAGCTACTGGTATCTGCTGCAACCAGTTGATCTTGCGCGCCAAGTGCATAGACAATTTCTGTAATACTGCCGCCAACAGTTATGATACGAACTTTTGGTGATTGGTGTTGTTCAGCATAAAGTGGTACATGACATAGCACAAAAGCTAGCCCCAACCACTTGAAAGTCATTCGTTTAAGAAAAGTATTCATAAGTACCTCTTGATACAATACAGACAATAACGATTGCTATAAAAATATAAGCTAACCCTTCGTGGAAAGCGGTGGGCCAAAGATAGCTAGACATAATATTTACTGGTAGATTTATACTGTTTCATCTAATCACCTTTAACCCTGTATGCGAGTATGGTCCTGATAGTCCACATGCCTCGACTGTATTTGTGTTAACGCAGACCAAAACGTTTAGATAATGTGATTCTGAAACTTCTACCCGGTTGTTCAATGACAGTTGGGTGCACAGAGAATGACCGATCAAAAAAATTGTCGATACCTGCTGTTAAAGAAAATCCGTCAAATTGCTCCGGTGTCCATGACGCATAGATATCAACAGTTTGATAACTATCAGTCTCGATACTACCTTCGGGCACATCACGTTGTGATGAAGCAATTGTTGCTCGACCTCCAACCGATAGATCCAAGCCGGAAAAGTACTTATTCACAGCCAAGGTCGCACTATCTTGAGGTATTGATCCCAAGCCAACATTAGTCTCTCTTTCTTCACCATCAATGGTAAAACCGGACAGCGATAGAGAGAGAGTTTCGGTGGTGAAATGAAACTCAGCCTCATACCCAGAAATCTTAGCATCGACATTCGTGCTCTGTGTTGTCCCAAAGAACACAAGCGGTCCAGCTGGGGGAGTAAACTGAGGTGGAATAGCAGGATCAATAAAGGTGACGACCTGATTAACAAAGCCATCAATTTCACTAGAGAAAAATGTCACGGCAGATTCAAAATTAGCGCCTGTATCTTCGTTGGTAAAACTGACGCGTGCACCAATCTCTGATGTGTCAGCTTTCTCTGGCGCCAAATCAGGCGTAGGCACAAACTGATTAATAACGAAGGTGTCAGGCCCTGCTCCGCCGGGTACAGTAAAGTGCGTACCGTCGTTAAACAATTCGGTTAACCCAGGTGCCCTAAAGGCTTCTGAAACGCTTCCCCAAATGCTTAACCAATCATAAGCTTTATAATTGATCGCTAAGCGAGAATTAAAATCATCTTCATCACGGTCGACTTGGTTGGAATCTTGTTCAAAATCATCGAAACGTATACCGGGTATAACAGTTAACCTATCGAGAATATTAAATTCTGCCTGCACATAAGCAGCTTTAAATGTCCGTGTCGCATCAGGGAATTGAAATCGGTTTAATCCATCGCGCGTACCTGATTGTTCATCTTCGAACCATTCAAAACCATAAGTTAATGCAATTGATGTCTTGTCTGTGTAAAAACGTGTCGTGTTATTAATATCAACACCTTTACTGGAGAAGTCAGATATATCCAACCTATCATCAACAAAACGCTCCTCGCGAATATCGATGTCGGTATTAAACACCGTTGCCCTTAAATCCCAAATAGCATTCTGTGGATTATTGAAGCTGTAATTAATACGCACATTCCTTTCTTGTGTTTCTCTATCAACGACAGTATTCGTCGAAGAAACATTATCAGCAGCCGTTGGGTTCTCCCCCTCGTTGTCATAGGTATCAGCGATGATTTCCACCCTATGATGAGCCGCTATATCTATACCAACATTTATTAATCCGTTAACTAACCTGTCTTGAGTATCTATAATGTCATTACCACTGCCACCTTCGAGATCTTCTCCTACGTCTCGATAAACCAAATTGGCAAAAGCGTCTACCTTACCTTGCTGTCCATATAGCCCAGCTGATGTTAAAAACTCGTCACCATTTGATTGATAGCCCAATTTGACTCGCGCACCAAGAGATTCTCCGTCTTTCAGTAAATCTTTAGCACTAACGGTGTTAACAGAAATAACCCCTCCCAAAGCGCCACTGCCGTACAATGCACCTGCGCTGCCGCGCAATATCTCAATACGTTGCACAAGATCTGGATCAACAAAGAATCTACCTCTATGGGCAAGATCAAAATTCTGTCGCGCACCGTCTAATCGAATGACAATTTGGCTATCAAGAAAGCCTCGAATATTTGGCTCTTCTGATATTCGACGGCTGCCTCCCTGAATGGCGACACCCGGTATCCCCTCTAAAACATCCGCGTAGGACAAAGGCTGAAACCGTTGAACCTCATCTCGTTCAATCACACTGACAGCGCTCGGCGTATCAAATACAGGCCTCTCTAATCGTGTTGCTGTTACAGTAATTCGTTCAAAGCTTTGATCTTCTGAATCGACTTCATCTTTCTCATTCGCTTGAGCTCCAGCCAAAAGGTTGGCAGCGACAAAGAGTCCAAGGTAATGCTTGCTGTACATGATTAACTTTCCAAATTGAATCTATGTGCACTAGTAAGGTTGTTTCTGTAAATATGACAACTTCTGTGTGCTAGTTATTATGAAGCCAACACATTAATGCAAATGATAACAATTATCAATAGCATTAATATTTAATAATTGATGATAGAAACGCCCTTCTTTATAGAATCCCCCCCTTTTCCTTTGATAATATGGCAACCTATTTTACTCACAGATAAGTAACCGATTATTCAATGAAAAAAAATCAGGTTTCGATCGGGTTATATAACCCCAAAAGCCCAAGTAACGTAGGTTCAGTTCTCCGAGCTGCAGGTTGCTATGATGTTGATCGAGTATTCTATTCAGGCAATCGATTTGACAATGCCGCTAAGTACCAAACAGATACAAAAAACATTAGATCCAAAACCCCGTTGCGGGGTGTTGAATGTTTGGTTGGTGATGTGAAGAAAGGCGAGCTATGGCAAAATAAGGCCACTAAGCCAACTATCATATGTGTTGAGCTCGTTGAAGGTGCTACAGCCCTTCCTCAATTTGAACACCCAGAAAATGCTTATTATTTGTTTGGACCAGAAGATGGTACCTTGCCACAAAGTGTTATAGATCAAGCAGATGCAGTAGTTTACATTCCAACTGTAGGTTGTATGAATTTAGCAGCGACAGTAAATGTCCTGCTATACGACAGGTTAGCAAAGTCGTATGAAAAGATAGATGACAATGCACGTATTATTGCTAGTCGAGACACTAATAACAGAACGGTTTTTAATCAAAAATAGGGATACAGGATAGTCACGAGCTTTTAGCTAGAATTCACCTATAATCTCTCGGGCTTAAAGCGCACT
>CAZVDU010000192.1:0-6685 GCA_964625615.1 uncultured Pseudoalteromonadaceae bacterium
GAACTGCCGGAGATTATGACTTACTTTATGAGAAACGGCGGTGGTGATGAGTTTCGCAATAATAACGAGATTATTCAGCGTTTCTTTATAGGTGGGCAGTTAGACGAACGAGAAGTTCGTATGGCCTCAGTGGGTGGTGATAAAGACATTCGTCATCTTATTATACCGAGTCGTGAACGTGCTTATGCGTTGAACAAGTCTTATATGGCATTAGTCGAGCAGCAGCGTTTTGATAAAGGTCGAGACCCGATGATCTCTACGCCAAAGAATGTGCATAAAGAGATTATTGAAGTTTCAGCGGGGCTGTCAGAGGATAAAATATTCAGAGATGGCACTATTTTCTTAGATTGGCGTGGTACTAAGTTTGATTCAACGCAATCAATCGCCGCGGGAGATCGCTAATGGACTTCCCTCTATTAGACTTTATGTTAGCCAGTCTCATTATGGGGTTGGGTATAGGCGCTGACGTTGCCGTAGCAACTATGATCCGAGCTAAGCATTTAACGACAATCAGGGCTATTTTGTTTTGGGTCATAGGTGTTTCATTCACCCATACGGTGTTCCCAATGGCTGGATACTTATTGACTTACTTTAGTGTTGAGCATCTGCCCGTATTAACACCTATCGTTGGGGTTGTTGCTTTTGCTTTTATTGCACGATTCTTGTACTTGGAATTGGGCGATTATGTTGGTGATGAGGGCAAATCATCGGCATTAAATCAAACGGATGAACGGCAATTAATGATGAGCATGGGGTTGATCCTTGCAGTAAGTTGGGATGCGCTGTGGTCAGGTCCGGCGAAATCAGCACAGGTTATTGGCTGGCCGGAGCTTTTTGTCTGGGGATCATTTATGTTCGTTGGAGGCGTCGTTGCGCTGTGCGCGCTTGGCGGTCTTGGGATTTCTAAGTATGTAAGCTTGTCTAAAGTATCTAAACAGACACAAGGCCTTTGGCAATACACAGGCGTATTAATCCAGTATTCTGTTATTGCTTATTTCGGTATTTTGGCTTTACTGCGTTATACCTTGCATTTGAATATCCATTGGTGGCAGGTGCTGTTTATATGCTTAGTGACGGTGTTGGTCACCTTAGAAAGTTTGCAAGTCCGGACTAAGTTACAAGAGATTTAATGTCACTGGTGAAAGCTTCGCTTTTCTAACGTTAATCCATCTTTGGTTGCTTTGAGAATGCTCCCTTGAGTATACCAGTCACCCAGTACTATGCGTTCTGCATTTGTATTGCTTAGCTTGATTTCATGGATAGCGGGACGGTGTGTGTGACCATGTATTAGTTGTTTAACATTGCTGTCTTGTAAGCTTCGAATTACCTCTTCAGGCGTGACGTCCATGATATCTTGTGCCAAATGTTGTTGATTCTCTTGGCTTTGCTTACGCGCATTGGCCGCAATCTTTTTTCTTGTACTTAACGGCAGCATTAATATAAGTCTTGGCCACCACCAACCACGCGCTTTTTTGCGAAACTTCTGGTAAGCAACATCACGTGTACACAGTTGATCGCCGTGCATGATTAATGTCGGTTCACCGTACAAGTCGATGACTTTCTCTTCTGGTAACAAGGTCATGCCGGCGCGTTGCGCAAACTTCTTCCGGATAAGAAAGTCTCTATTGCCATGAATAAAGTATATAGGAACGCCTGTATCCGCTAAAGTCCTAAATGCTTTAGTAACGCGCGATGTAAAGTCATTGATATCATCATCACCTATCCAAACCTCAAAAAGATCACCGAGTACATAGAGAGCATCAGTGTTAACCGCTTCTTGCGTTAAAAAGGTTTCCAAACATTGTGTAATGTCAGGTCTGTCTGCACTTAAATGTAAGTCGGCTATAAAGTAGGTAGTAGACATCTTTAGACTATTTGCTGAGGGGGAAATTGCTAATGAACAGACGTAGTGTCCGTTCATTAGCGATGAGTCTAGCGCTTATTCGTCGTCAATATCAGTACTTAAAATAACAATATCGTCATTAGGTACATCTTGATGGAATCCGTTATTACCCGTTGCAACAGCTTTCATTTTTTCAACAACATCCATACCTTCAACAACTTCTGCAAATACGCAGTATCCCCAACCTTGTGGTGATTCACTTTTGAAGTTTAAGAAGTCGTTATCGGCAACGTTAATGAAAAACTGTGAGGTTGCTGAATGCGGCTCGTTTGTGCGCGCCATCGCAACAGTGCCTGTAGTATTCTGAACACCGTTATTGGCTTCATTTTCAACGGGATCTTTTGTAGGCTTTTGCTCCATACCTGCTTCGAATCCACCGCCTTGGACCATAAAACCATTGATGACCCGATGGAAGATCGTGTTGTCATAATATCCTTCCTTGGCATAGGAAAGAAAGTTTTCAACAGTTTTAGGCGCTTTGTCTGCCATTAAACTAAGCTTAATAACACCGTAGTTGGTTTTGAAAGTGACCATGTCTTTATCGTCCGTTATGGAAAAGGCGGATTCTAGCCCAAACAGTTGGATTAGCAAGAGTTCATGCCGTAATTCTTTGAATATGAGTGATGAGTTATTTATATTCACACACCAAGGTTCAATAAGCGCTCATCTTTACCATTGTTTTTAATTCGTTAATGTCACGAATTTCAGCGATATTTAGATGCAGGTACGTTGTCTATAATGCTAAAATCATCGCCTTTACGTAATAAAAGGAATACCACTTAGATGCTTCAGATATATAATACTTTAACCCGCCAAAAAGAGGTTTTTAAGCCCATTGAACCCGGTAAAGTAGGTCTGTATGTCTGTGGTATTACGGTTTATGACTTATGCCACATGGGGCATGCCCGAACTTATCTGAGCTTTGACGTTATGGTTCGTTACTTACGTTATGCTGGCTTTGATGTGAATTACGTCAGAAATATTACGGATATTGACGATAAAATTATCAAACGTGCCCAGGAGAATGGCGAAACGCATTCTCAATTAACTGAGCGCACTATAGCGATGATGCATGAAGACTTTGCAGCTATCGGTCTATTAGAGCCTGATATTGAGCCCAAAGTAACCACGCATATTGATGAAATAATTGACGTTATTCAGCGTTTGGTTGATAAGAAATATGCCTACGTCACTGATTCTGGTGATGTACTGTTTGAAGTAAATAGTTATGCAGATTACGGTAAACTAAGCAAACAAGATCTAGAGCAGCTCAATGCTGGATCACGCGTTGATATTGACGAAAGCAAAAAAGACCCTATGGATTTTGTTTTGTGGAAAGCGGCTAAAGCCGGAGAGCCTTCTTGGTCTTCACCTTGGGGTGATGGTCGACCCGGTTGGCATATTGAATGTTCTGCGATGAATTATAAACATTTAGGCGCGCAGTTTGATATCCATGGTGGCGGCTCTGATCTTATTTTTCCGCATCATGAAAATGAGGTTGCACAATCTTGCTGCGCGTTTGACACGCCTTACGTAAATTACTGGGTTCATTCAGGTATGGTACAAGTGAATCAAGAGAAGATGTCCAAGTCATTGGGTAATTTCTTTACGTTGCGTGATGTGCTAGAAAGTTATGATGCCGAGACGTTGCGCTATTTCTTATTGTCTGCTCATTATAGAAGCCAGTTAAATTACTCTGAAGACAACATTGTGCAGTCACGGGCTGCTCTTGAAAGGCTTTATACAGCGGTTAGAGATGCTGAGCCTGATCCGGAAGTGTCGTTAGAAAACTCGCTTTACGTTGATCGTTTTAATAAAGCGATGGACGATGACTTTAATACCCCCGAAGCTTTTGCCGTTCTTTTTGATCTCGCGAGGGATATTAACAAGAATAAAGATAATCAGGGTGAAGCAAACAAGCTTGCTGGATTATTAGTAAAGCTCGGCAGCGTGGTTGGGTTATTACAGCAATCACCTAATGAATACCTTCAGGGTGCGGCGTCGAACTCTCTGGATATTGAACGGGTTGAGCAGCTGATTGTCGAGCGTAATCAAGCGCGTGCAGACAAAAATTGGGCTGGTGCAGATAAAGCTCGAGATGAGTTAACTGCGTTAGGTGTTGTTCTAGAAGACGGTGTCAATGGCACAACATGGCGACAAGCATAGTGATTACGTTAAAATATAATGTTTTTTCCTTCAAGCGATAAACGAGTAGTAAATGGCTAAAGATACATTTGGGCAGTCAACAGCGACTTATGCACTGGCGAACTTGGTGAGAAAGGTTCACAACTCGGGTGCGATGAAGGACTCTATCTACGAAAAAGCATCCATTTTTTTCCAAGAATGGCCTGCGAAGGAAGCGAAGTTCAAGTCGTTATCCCATGAGGTTAAAGTTGCTGAGCACAATGTATCTAAAGATGCGAAAAGTAAGGATAAGACCCAGCGCTTAGATGTATTAAAGCGCAAGCTATCTGCATTACAAAAAGAATTATCGTTAGAAAGGGAAGAGCGTTTAGCACAGATGCTAAAGGTTTGTGAAGAGCTTCTGATGATTGTTGAAGCTCATGATTTCAATGTCACCAATACTAATAGTGCTAAGGCATTAGGGACATTACTTTTATTGAATGGTGAGGGGCCTAATCTCGCACTAAGAAATCAGAAGTCTAAGCATGTGTACAAAGGTATCCTTGCGTTACGTCTATTAGATAAGTTGTTGGCAGAAGGCGGGATCGCTAATGCTTATGTCTTAAGTAAGTATGAAGAGAAGCTCGTTCCAGAAAACAGTGCTGACAAACTTGATATCTCATCTTGTCCGTTTCGTCGTGACGTGCAAATCCCTATTTTGATGGCGACTATCGTTCAGGATATTGGTAATTATCACCAAGATGCACAAGCTATATTGAAAGGTGAAGATGAGACGTTAGACGAATTTAGGATGCTTGACTTGCCTCAACGTAAAGCGTTATTAAAAATTGGTTATGAGCAAAGCTTGCGTTATGCCAAGGAAGGACTTGGTGTTAAGCGTTATGTGGGCAATTCTCGTATTGAGCGGGACGCTTTCAATAAGAACGAACTCGATAAGTTAGTATTTATTCGGACACTCCTGAAAAGTGCACTGGCACCGGGAGAGGGAATTGGTAACTTGCTTAAGGTGCCTCAAGTTTATGCTTCAGTTATTCTTTCTACAAAAGCTAATCATACCTATAACAGTTTGCCAAAAGCGACGTTGGTGCTTGAAAAAGGTGCGGAGAATAAAGCCTTTAGTGAAGTCGTTGTAAAGTACTTTATCGAAATAATGGGGACTTTCCCTCAGGGTTTTGGGGTTACTTATATTCCTAAAGATCCGGATAAGCGATTCCTAGATCGTTACGAGTATGCTGTTGTCGTTGGTTTGTATCCAACCAACCCAAATATACCTTTGTGCCGAGCTGCAACAAGAAGTTTGACGTTCAACTCTTTTGGTATGAATTACATGATAAGTGTTGAAAGTAATTTGTACTTTCCTAAAGCGCGTAAGAAGCTAGAAAAAATCAGTGAGGATAGATTGAGAGAGATACTCAGTAAGCTGTGGTCAAACTATGATGCTAAGGTTGATTTGGAGTTGATTCCTTCCTGTTGGCAACCGCATGAATACTTCTCTTACAAGAAACATCAAAATTTATGGAATAAGGCGACTACCTTTCGCAATTGATGTTCTGGTAGCCAAAACTCTGCTCCTCTTGAATTGATTAACATCAAATCGGGGCAGGGCTGTTCACTTAAACCACTGCTGCCCCAGAGCACACAGGTTGTAGCTCGTTAATTTTCATACAGAGTAAATTAGTATAGGGTGTTTTTATGACGAACGCGCTCTAACTACCTAACTAGGCACGACTACAAAATCAGCCTTAAGGTGTGCGTTCGAGTCGCCACCGATCCATACATAGAATTCACCAGGCTCTGTGGTTAGTCTCATTTTTCTGTCATAAAAAGCTAAGTCATCGGTATGCAGTTTAAAACTGACTCGTTGTGTTTGTTGAGCTGGAAGATAAATGCGCTTGAAGCCTTTTAGTTCTTTAATCGGGCGTGTAACACTACCGACTAAATCTCTCACATAGAGTTGCACAACTTCTTCGCTGTCGGTGTTACTCACATTGGTTACATCGGCACTAACTTCAATGGTATTTCCTACTGCCACTGACGGTTGGTTTAGCTTGATATTAGTATACTCAAATGCCGCGTATGACAAGCCGAAACCAAAAGGGTAAAGAGGTGAGAAGTGCGTATCTAGGTGAGTGGCACTCATGCCAAGAGATGTTTGTTCAGCCCTGATAGGAATGTCATCGATGTGTAAAAATGACGCATCGGTTGCCGGTTTTCCGGAGTGTTTCTGCGAATAGTAAATCGGAACCTGCCCCACTTTGCGCGGAAAGGTAATAGGTAACTTTCCAGAAGGCGATGCTTCACCAAATAATAAATCAACGATAGCAGGACCGCCCATTGTTCCTGGATGCCAGCAATAAAGAATCGCGTCGACAAAAGGTAAAATAGGTTCTAGCGTTAACGGCCTACCAGCCATGACAACGAGAACTATTGGTTTGCCAGTAGCATGTAGTTCTCTGATTAATGCCTCTTGCGCGCCAGGTAAGTCGATATCCGCACGACAGTGTGCTTCACCCGATAGAATAGATTCTTCGCCAAGTACCAAAATGGCAATCTCGGATTTATCGACAGCGCTCTTGGCTTCTGCAAAACGGCTCGTGTCTTTATCTCTGGAAGTATTTAGACCTTTGGCAACGTTAA
>CAZVDU010000193.1:0-6600 GCA_964625615.1 uncultured Pseudoalteromonadaceae bacterium
AGCGAAAAATAAAGTGAGCAGATGCCTACAGCATAACCCTGAACAGCAGGAATACTTACAAAGCAGTCATCCAGCCATAAACAGTTGAACGGCAGTAATTGGCACAAGTTCTCATACCGTTCATTTCACGCTATATAAGAATCCTGCCCTTCTATTGCAAAGGATAAGAGATTCGTTCCCTTTTATTTCACTCATCTGATAAGGATATTTCACTACAAGAGACCGCACATTAGCTAAAACAACCTGGAAAAATAATATTTATAATATTGCCTATACCCTTAATACATTGATTTAAATTATTTTTTATCGATTTCCTTATACAAACCTAAAGTTTTATTGGCTGCATCCAATTGTTGCTATCAGAAATTAGCTTCTCGAAATAATTCAACCGTTGGTGAGAGAAACCCAGCATCTTTCGCACTCTGTTTATGAAATAGTCCAGCAACGGGGATAAAAAATGAATACCAAATGGTTTTACTGTGGAACAAACCCTAAAGGATTTGAATGGAAAGGCGGTGATACTATTCATAGTGAAGATGGGAGGTTATTCGAAGCCCATATAGGCGAGCCAAATTTCAAAAACATATGGTGGTTAGAAAAGGCTATAGATGCCTCTATGAAAGTAGCAAGAGTAAAGCTGAAAACAGGATCAGCAACTGGATTTTTGATTGGTTCAGACATTTTTATTACCAACAATCATGTTTTTGAAGACAAAAATGACGCTAAAAATGCAAAACTTCAATTTGACTATCGTTTGGATGCAGATGGGAATCAAATAAAAACCGACATCTGGTATTGCGACCCGGATGCAATGTTCAAAACGAACCCAAGCCTAGATTACACAATCGTTAGGGTTAAAAGTAAAAAAGGCGTCAAAGTAGGTGACATTCGTGGATACTTTGATGTTAAGCATGGAATAGAAGTATCACGAGGACAGAGAGCCAATATAATTCAACATCCGCAAGGCAGGTTTCAACAAATTGCATTTCGCGAAAACCAGGTGAAAGCTGTTGAAGATACATTTATCCAATACATCACTGATACGGATTATGGAACGTCAGGCTCCCCTGTTTTTGACGATTGGTTCAATGTTGTAGCATTGCATAATCAGCGAGTAAGAGATCCTAACAACCCAAGTAGGTGGTATAGAAACCAAGGGTTTAGGATTGACGAGATTGTAAAAGACGCTGGAAAACTCATCCCATAACTTATGAACTTTTGTGTGGCCTAACAAATAGAAATGCATTGCCGAGTTAAGTGTATAAGCGACTCGGCAGTATAATACAATCCTGTTTACGAATGACTCTCTTCTACCGGATAAACATCCCTATCGTTCTTTCTAAACACATGATTGAAGAATCGTGAGAAGGGTCCGAACAACAGATAAAAAGCCGTGGGCACAAAGAACAAACTGATCAGTGAACCAAACGTTAGCCCGCCTATCATTAACGTTGCCATAGGTTCGAACAGCGCACCGCCATTTAAGGCCATAGGTGTTAACCCAAATACTGTGGTTAATGTTGTCAACGTAATGGGTGTTACACGCTTCTTAGCCGCTTCAATAATGGCCTCTTTCAGTTCATGGGTTTTCCATTCAATATCAATCTGATCAATAAGGACAATGGCGTTATTGATGATAATACCCGCAAGAGAAATAATTCCCAAAGTGCCGAAGAAAGACAAGGGTTCATTGGCGAGCAACAAACCAACAGGTGCTCCAACAATAATGAAGGGAATAGTCATAAACACCAACCCAACACGACGGAAGGAATTAAATTGGAACATGATTGCCGTTAGCATCACCATAAAGGCATAGGGTAGTCCGCCACCTAGTTTCTGATTTATATCAGCACTGTCAGCTGTTTCTCCAGCAATTTCGATACTGTATCCACCCGATAAATCCAGAGAGTCAAGTGTCGGTTGAATAAACTCGAGTAACTCAGCCGCGGGTAAAACATCACTCTTTGCTGAAACTTTAATGGTTCGTTGTTGATTTTCTCTGCGTAACTGTGACAACTCATACTTAGGAATAAAAGTCGCCACTTGGTCGAGAGAGATTAAGCGGTCATTGGCTGGTATGCTTAAGTTTTCTAAATCTTCCAAACTGTCTCTAAAGTCCTTTTCAGCGCGCAACATAATAGGGATAGAGTATGTGCCCTCTCTAAATTGAGAAACGTCAGATCCTGAATAGAATGAGTCCATAATCTGTGAGACATTTTCAGAGGTTACACCGATATCTCTCGCTTTATTTTGAGCAATATCGACGACAATTTTAAAAACTTTATTGCCCCAATCATTTTCATTTTGAACCATGCCTGGTGCTTTTGAAAATTGCTTTTCAACCTCATCTGCCAGAACCAATAAACGGTCAACGTTAGGGCCGGATATTTTGATATCGACTATCCCTGACTCAGATCCGCCCATCGACAAGCGTTTTATTTTGAAACGCGCAGCTGGGTGTTGTTCCAGCAGGTAGCGCTGTGCCCGCTTAGAGGCTATTAGCGCGCCGTCAAAATCATGAGTATTAACCAATATGAATGCGGACGCCGGATCAACATCACCGGGATTAAGTGACAGATAAAAGCGAGGTCCACCATCACCCACATAAATGGTTGTGTCGGCAACTTCAGGATTTTCCTCTTTGTCCGCTAGCCATTGCTGAACAGATAACGCTTCTTCTTCAGTACGCGTTATGGAAGTTCCTTTAGGCATATCCATATAAATTAAATATTGATTACGCTCACTTAATGGGAACATCTCACTCTTTACGCCACCAAAAAGGTTGGTCGACAACACCACAATGACATAACTGGCGATCACCACAATCAATGATAGTGGTAATGCTTTGGTGATTAACCTGCCATAGACAGTCACCAATAAACTCGGACCTTTATTTTCTTTCTTAGGCGATTTCTTTGCAAACCAAACACATAAAGGGGGCAAGAAATAGATAGCTGATATCCAAGAACCGACCAACATCAACCCAACAACAGCGCCGAGTGAATAACCGTATTCGCCTTCTGTCCCGTGCAGAAGGAGCAAAGGTAAAAATGCTGCAACCGTCGTAATCGAGGCGACGGCTAGTGGCGCACCAAATTGCTTACTGGCTCTATAAGATGCGTCTTTGGGATCAATACCTTTGTCTATTTGGCTTTGAATATCTTCGACGATAACTAACCCATTATCTACGAGCAAACCCAACGCTAGAATAACAGCGGCAATAGATACCACTTGTAATTCTATACCCATCGGTCCCATAGCAATAACAGTAAACATTACGGTAAATGGCACTATGCACGCCACGATAACGGCTGGCCGCCAGCCTAAAAACAGGATGAGGACCAGTAAAACAACACCCGCTGTTTGCACAACATTCAGTAAAGCATCATTAACAGCTTTGGTGACTTTGGTCTCCTGATAAGTAGAGAAGTTGTATTCAATACCGATGGGTTGAGTTTGTTCAAACGCTTCTACTGCTTTTCTAATAGCAACACCTAACACCTGAATGTCTTGGCCATTTGTCATCTGAACACCAACCATGATAGCTGGTTTACCATTGTAAAATGCTGGTGTAGTTTTAGGGTCTTCATAACCGCGACGCACATTTAATATATCAGCTAAGCGGACATTGCTATCTAGATTAGGGACTCTCGTTAATACATTTTCAATCGCTTCAATGCTTTTAAGTTCACCGTTCGCCTCTAGTATTAGATTGGTGTCGCCACTTTCGAACTGGCCGGCAGGAAGAATAACGTTTTGTGCTTTCAGATCATCCAACACCTGCTGTATTTGAATACCAACAGCAGCCAACTTGCGCGAGTTAATTTCCAGCCATATACGCTCTTCCTGAACACCCATCAGACTCACCTTACCAACACCACCAATAGTATATAGATGCTTTCTTAATGACTTGGCTGACTCTCGCAATTCCTTGTAATTGAATCCTTCACCCGTTACGGCAATGGTCGAGACAACCACATCGCCATAGTCAGTATTAACAGACGGCCCTTTTGTCCCATCAGGTAGATCATCTTTTACATCGTTCATTTTGTTGCGAATTTCCTCAAACACTTCAGGCAATTCGTCATTAGGCACTGTCTCGTAAAGCTTTAAATGAATAACTGCTCTGCCTGTAGTAATCAGCGGATTAATATCTTCTATTTCGCCGATCTCTCGTGCCTTTCGTTCAATAGGATCAACAATCAACTCCTCAATCCTTACCGGTGCCATACCGGGGAATTCGGCTGTGACAACTACCGTACGGATTGTAATGGAAGGATCTTCACGTTTAGAAAGACCAAAATAAGCAGCCACGCCAATCAAAATAAGACCAACCATAGCAATAACAGCGAACCTTGACGATTCAACACCAAATCGAGTGAGATTAACCATGATATTCCCTACTTATTGTCGTCGAGTAATTTAACTTTCATCCCTTCCCTTAGAAAGGAGACACCTGCAACAGCGATACGATCGCCTTTCCCTACACCACTGATGGCAATAACTGAATTTTCACGAATACCAGCAATAGCAATAACACGCTTATTAACCGTCTGATTTTGTTCGTCATAGAGAAAGACTGTTGCATTGATAGGTACTGACGGATCGAAATTGTTCTCAATCTCAATATTCCCTTCTACGAGAATAGCTGACAACGGCAACGTATAGCCTTGACCGTCAGTCACGGTGAACTCCATACTTACCTCAACAGCCATACCTGTTTTCAAGTTCGGATGAGTCTCCTGTAAAGTGATAACCACCGGATAACTCGATACCGTATTGGTACTGGATGCAAGCTCAGTTACTTGACCCTGCAAAATAACTTTAGGATTGTCGGCCAAGCGAATAGACACCGACTTCCCCAAAACTAATCGGTTAGCAATATCATAAGAGACTGAAAAAGTCGCTTCAAAGCCACTGGGGTTATAAAGAGTAGCGATAGTCGTGCCAGGAGAAATCGTACTGAATGAGTCGACAGCGACTGAATTCACTATGCCGTCATAAGGTGCAATTAACTCTGACTTTGACAAATCATCTCGTGCTCTGTCTAGCTGAGATTGGGCTTGCTCAGCCTTGGCTTTTGAGGTTGCAGCAGTGGTACGCACATTATCGATTTCTGTTTGACTTATGGCACCATCAACTCGCAATTTCTCCTTTCTTTCTAGGTCAGCTAACGCATTTTTAGCGGCTGCTTTAGCCTCATCTAACGCAGCTTTAGCTGTTTCAACCGCTAGCGTCAACGTTCGTTTATCTAAAGAGACTAGCACTTGACCTTTAGATACCTTCTGGCCGACATTCAGATTATTCTCACCTAAAATGCCGTTGATCTGGAATGACAAAGATGTTGATTCCGATGGTTGTAGGACACTAGGGTAACGCCTAACTGAGCTATTCTCTTGGTTATCAATCCGCACCGTCTTCAACCCACGCACAGGCTCATCTTTGGTTTCAACCTCTGCTGGCTGACATGCACTGAGCGTCAGAATTAAGGTCATGAGACCAACTTTTGATGTAATACGCATAGATAATACCCTTGTTAATATAATCTTAAAGTGCCTTTTGAACACAATTCGAATGATATTCGAATAAAATTCAAATAGCAATAGACTAGCAAATGTTTTAAACTAATAGTGAACTTTGGCTTTATCAAATAGTGAATAAAGACTCAACATCATGTCGCAGTCGATCACATTTGAGTGTGTTGTTTCATCATAGTTGATAAACCCCAAAGTCGTTATTGAGTACACAGAAAAGATCAAAAACCGATTTAGAAGGCAAATATGGCACCAGCAGCACGTTACTCGTTGGAAGAAGAAGAAGAGCGCGTTCTCAATGCGTCAGCAAAATGTATTAGGGAAAGTTCATTACTCGACTTCAAAATGAGTGCTATCGCGAAGGAGGCTGGTATTTCTGTAGGTTCTGTCTATAAACATGTGCGCTCAAAAGAGGATGTTCTTGTTGCTTTAGCAATAAGGACTGCCCTATTCACACAGAGTATCATTGCAAAAGTGCTAACGTCTCAATTAACAGCACCACAGCGCCTCTTGTGCCCGGTTTTGCTCGATCCTAATAAAATTTACGAAGAACCTTTCGGCATGCACCTTGAAATGCTAATCAGTAACGAGGCGCTGTTAAAGCGAGCATCCCCTCAATGGATTGAAAAGCTCAACAAAATTGATCGCCAAATGGAACAGCTCTTTTTTAAGGCTCTCGTAGGGGATGAACTGGATGTTGAGGAAGATAAGCGTGACCAACTTATTGAAGAGTTGATGGTGGGCCTATGGTCAATGCATGTTGGTTTTATCCAAGTCGCTTTACACCGCTCAGCCATTAGATCAGACGAATCGACGAACTCACTTCCATTCCCCTTGCCGACTAACCATAGTTTAGTGAACAATGCGCTCATGTTGATCAATGGCTATCCTTGGAAGAAACCATTAACGGCAGATGGTCTTGAAACGGCATCCAACGTATTAATTGACTTAGGTTTTCGCTAGAACATTATTCAAAGAGAGGATGTGCCTTTCACTATCGCGTTCATTATCCCTCTTACAATCAACGAAAAGATACAGTAGGCTTGATTTTAATTATGGATAGAAA
>CAZVDU010000194.1:0-6561 GCA_964625615.1 uncultured Pseudoalteromonadaceae bacterium
AGCTCAGCCAATAATTCATCTGCTAAATCATCTTGTGTCTCTGATGATTCTTCTGATTCTTCTGGCTCAATATCAACTTCAAGCTCAGCCAATAATTCATCTGCTAAATCATCTTGTGTCTCTGATGATTCTTCTGGCTCTTCTGGTTCAATATCGGCTTCAAGTTCAGCCAATAATTCATCCGCTAAATCATCTTGTGTTTCTGATGATTCTTCTGGCTCTTCTGGTTCAATATCGGCTTCAAGTTCAGCCAATAACTCATCGGCTAAATCATCTTGTGCAGTAGCAGCTTCTTCCTGTTTGATTTCTTCAGCTTCAACATCATCTTCAAGCTCAGCTAGTAATTCATCGGCTAAGTTATCTTGCACATCATCAGAGCTTCCACCCTGCATACTTGGAAGGTTCTCAACTTCATTCAATTCATTGAGTAACTCATCTGCGAGATCATCAATTTTTTGGCTACGCTGATTAATTTCCTGATCAAGTTCATCCAAAGACTCAATATCTGCCGTATCAACATCAAACACATCATTTTGAGTTTCACTAAATTCACTATCTAACAAATCATCAATGTTAATTTCAGGCGTATCAGATTCTTCTGTTCCGTCACTCTCAACATCTGGAGCAATATCTTCTACATCAATATCAAGGTCTATTTCAGGCTCAGATTCCGACGGATCTGTGCCTGAGTCATTCGAGTTCTCATCCAATAAACTGTCAACATCAAACTCTTCTTCATCTTCATCGTCTTCAAGCTCATCGAGTAAGCTATCAACATCATCTAACTCTTCCTGCTTCTCTAGAACTGCCTCTGCGAGTTCATCATCCAGTTCATCTTCATTGAGCAGATCATCTGCATCTTCTGACAAATCAATCGAATCAAGATCTAATGTGTCATCCTCTTCGTCATCTTCATCGAATAAGCTATCAAGTTCATCTTGTCCCAATTCAGAATTATCTTCGTTGAAATCGTCATCCAAATTGATTGCATCATCATCAGCATCATTGTCAGGCACTAACATGTCATCAGAGAGATCATCGAAATCATCAATTCCCTCGTCCAGTGCATCATCAAGCGAGGTATCTTCTAGCGACTCTTCGAGTTCATCAGAAAGAACATCATCGAGTAAATCATCCTCGCCGAAAAGCTCATCAGACAAATCATCACCTGACAACTCAGGCGATGAGACAGGCATGTCCATTGCTGCCGGTGCGCTTGCTGCGGCTATAGGTGCTGCAACAGGTGCTTCGTCATCCTTTTTTTTTCGCAGAACCCTCCATGCAACAAAGCCTAAAATGAAAAGCGTACCTATTATTGAAGTAGCACCAATAAAGGGCCAGCTAGTCACCACCTCCATAAACTTATTTTGCTTTTCTAGTTCACGCTGAGCTTCTGCAGCTTTCGAAATATCAACCAATTCATTTTGCAAACTCAGGATCTGCGCCATTTGTTGTTGAATCTCACCTTCTTCACCAACACGATCACGTAATGCCTCGATATCTTCGTTGACTTTATCGAGTCGTTCATAAAACTTCTGATTTTCATCTATCAGTGATTGGACATTCTTGATTGACTCTCCAAATTGATCCCTGAGTGCTTCAAATTGGCGAGTTTGTTCAGCATCAAGCTTAGTAAGTTGCTGTTCAATTTGATCTTTTGTTTGCTCTAAATCTTCTTGGCTAGCAAGTTTTCGAGGGGGTTTAAGGTTATTTAGGCTGGAACCAGGTCGTTTGCTAGGTTGCCAGTTATTTTCATCCTGTTCGGCTTTTTTCTTGGCATCTTCTGCCGGAATTCTAGCTACGTATCTCTCAGAAGGTAATCTCAGTGTCTTACCATCAATCAAATGATTAATATTGTTATCATCGAATGCATCAGGATTTAACTCATAGATGGCAACCATGACTTGGTAAATGGTCAGGTTTTTATTTTGACGATATCGATCGGCAATACGCCACAGCGTGTCATCTGAATCTATAGGTCCATATGTAACACCTGAATATTCTTCTGTAGAATTCTTAGGACCTTTGATGTCTACCTGTGTCTGGTCGGTGGTTTGACTCGCAATTGGAAAAGCGTAAACAACCGTTAAGAAAAACAAAATAGTATAGAGTTTCAATCTCATACGTTTTTTGTTCCTACCTTTAAGAGTTTTCTTGTCATTCTAACACGCACGCTTACAGTCGTTCCTTTATACCCAGATGATCAAAAGAAATAAACGCCAAATTATTGGCGATATGAATTAAACTAAAACTATAGCAAGGGCTATTCCAAAACTATAAACCAGATAACATTTGTGGTCTATAACACGCTATTAGGATAATTACATTCCACATGATACCGATCCTTACGGATAAAGCACTGCACCAAAAGTCTACAATAACTTAAACAATATCGTGAATTCAGGATAACTCGTTGACACTAATGACTATAATATCGGCAATTGAGAATAAAAATTAAGAACTTAAAGGTGGGATGCATTATAAATATTAAGCTTGTCGGCCATCAATCAAATATCTCACAATATCGATGACCAACAGGCTTGAGCTTACATATAATTATTAATCAAAGATTCAGCGATTTGAACGCTATTCGTTGCAGCGCCTTTACGAACATTATCCGATACAACCCAAAGATTAATACCGTGAGTATGTGTAATATCATCTCGAACCCGGCCAACAAAGACTTCATCTTTGCCGCTGGCATCACCTACCTGAGTTGGGAAAGCTTCTCTGTCTTCAATTAACGCAACACCTGGTGCTTGTGCTAATAGTGCTTTCACTTCTTCAGCTGAGATCGGATTGACCGTTTCTAAGTGAATCGCCTCGCCATGCCCATAAAAAACAGGCACTCTAACTGCTGTTGCGTTTACCAAGATACTCTCGTCACCCATTATCTTCTGGGTCTCCCATACCATTTTCATTTCTTCTTTCGTGTAATCGTTATCCATGAAAACATCGATTTGAGGAATTGAGTTAAAAGCGATTTGGCGACTAAATGCTTCAGGTGTCACCTTACGACCATTCATCAAGTCGGCCGTTTGCTTGGCAAGTTCATCAATCGCTGACTTGCCCGCACCTGAGACAGATTGGTAAGTTGATACGTTAATACGTGCAATACCTACCGCATCTTGAATAGGCTTAAGTGCAACCATCATTTGGATCGTTGAACAATTGGGGTTCGCAATAATATTTCTATTACGGAACTCCGCCAGCGCATATTCGTTGACTTCAGGCACAACTAACGGAATGTCGGGTTCATACCTAAAGTGAGAAGTGTTGTCTATAACAATACAACCTGCTTCTGCGGCAACCGGTGCATATTTAGCGGAAACCGAACCTCCCGCAGAGAAAAAGCCCAACTGAACCTGACTCCAATCGAATGTGTCGGCGTCAAGCACCGTTACATCTTCACCTTTAAAGGAGACATTACCACCTGCACTGCGAGCACTGGCTAGGGGATAGAGTTTATTAATTGGAAATTTTCGTTGTTCCAATATCTCGATCATATGTTGTCCCACTAAACCTGTGGCCCCTAATACTGCAACGTCAAATGCGCGTGACATCTACTCAATTCTCCTACAAATTTACCAAAATACTCGTCTGAATGTTTTATTGTGTATCGCTACCAACATCAGACAAAAAACCGAGGGCGTAGAGTGCCTTTGTTCCATCTGAATTTCCAGTCTTAACTTGTGTCGATGCAAACTCTCTTCGAATAGGATAGTTCTTTCTGTAATACTGGAAGTCACCTGCGCCGTTTACCTGTTCACGAAAAGCGGTATCGTCTTGGCGGATATCATAAACATGCAATACAGACCGTTTTATAATATCCAGTGTTGTCAGGTTTTTGGCATCACATAAAACAGGCTCTAAATTATTACGGGGTAACAATAATCGCCAATCAACGTCTGCGTTAAGCCCTAGCGCCTTTGCAGCATGATGATAAACAAAAGCTGTGCCTTTCGCTTTGCCTTCAATACTATGTCCTGCTATATGTGCCGTCGCTAAGGAAAGGAAAGGCAGTAACCTAAGATCAATGTCAGGTTCATTTTCCCAAACATCGAGCACGACCTGCATTTCTTTACCTGATTCAAACAACGCTAATAGGGCAACATTGTCGACAACCTCGCCACGAGCCGCATTAATTAATAATTGGTCGGCTCTAAGCTTTTCTAACCGCTTTTTATTAATCAAGTGGTGAGTTTGGTGCATTCCCTTTTGAATCAGGGGTGCATGCAGGGTCACTACATCACAGGCTAAAGCTTCATCACAGGATACAAAAGTACGCTCATCGCCAACATCTTCAAGTGGAGGATCACACAGAAAAACACGCATACCCAGAGCTTTAAGTTTTCGAGCAACCTCAGTACCAACGTGCCCAGCACCAATAACACCAACACTTTTTCCTTGGACAGCAGTCTTATGTTTTTCCGCTGTAACCAAAATCGCGCTAACGACATATTCGGCCACCGAAATAGCATTCGAACCAGCAGCAGAAGCAAAGCCTATCCCTTGAGATTTTAGATAGTCAATATCAACATGATTAGCCCCTGATGTCGCGGTAGCAACGAACTTAAGTTCTTTACAATTACCAATCAGCTCCTCATTCACTTTTGTTGTTGAGCGTACAAAAAGAATATCGGCCTCGATTAGATCACCTGGCTGAACGGTTTTGTGGTTAAAGGACTCAATATCACCCCATGCCTTAAAATGCTCTGCAGCATAAGGCATGGTGTCTTCATAGAATATTTTCATTAGTGGTTGTTAATCTTTATTAAATACAACGGGGGGTTGCTCAGACGCGTTAACCTGTAACTGGAAAACATCTGGTCTAGAATAGTGCCCTACCGCATCGAAATCTAACTTGCTCTTTCCAATCTCACTAAGATCAAGTTCCGCAACTAAAATACCCTCTTCATCCCACAACGGACCAGCGAGTACTTCACCCATAGGTGACATAATAACGCTACCACCACGGCACATAACATCAGGCTGTTTTTCTAATTCGTCATACGTTTCGAGATGCGTCGGATACATATCTTTAGTGACATATTGATTGCAGCTTACAACGAAACAACGCCCTTCTGCTGCAATATGCTGCATGGTCGATTGCCATGTGGGGCGTTGATCCGCTGTAGGGGCCAAATATATTTGAACACCTTGCGCGTACATAGCCATACGCGCCATAGGCATGTAGTTCTCCCAACAAATCAAGCCACCTAGCTTACCAATCTCGGTATCGAATACAGGCAATGTACTACCGTCACCCTCTCCCCAAATTAAACGCTCACTGCCAGTGGGTTTTAACTTACGATGCTTACCTAAAAGCTCGCCATCGGGCGAAAACTGTAGTTGAGTGCAATAGAGCGTACCGCCACTAAAATCACCATCACGTTCAATAATACCAATAGACAAAAATACACCAGCTTGTTTCGCAGCTTTCGCAAGTTGGTCTGTTTCTTTGCTCGGCACATCAACAGCATTTTGCCAATAGCGTTTCCAAAGCTCTCGTCCTTCTTCGTTACGACTCCCTACAACCATCCCAAAACCAAAACCTCTCGGGTAAGCAGGCACAAAAGCTTCTGGCAATAGCACCAATTGGGCGCCTTTCTCGGCTGCTTGCAAGGTTAAATCACAGGCTTTTTGAATACTGGCACTTTTATCGAACAATACTGAGGCTGCTTGGACAGCAGCAACTTTAACGTGAGTCATGATGACACCTTGGAAAATGAGTATGACGGGATTTTAGGGTGAATCAGATCAAAAAAAAATCCCATAGGCAAAATCAGTTTTCACATTAACGCATCTAAATGTAAAACAGTGAATATCAAACGCGGAAAACTACTGATCATATCCAGGGTTAATACGGTCTAACTTACGCAGAATACCCGGCCACGCCAAAGCACCACCTACATTGTTGGTTGACTCTTTAGCTTGTGCCTGGATCCCCGCCAAAATCGCATTAGGGATAGGAACCAGCTCTTCACCTGAAGACTGAGCTCTCAGCTGTATCTGACACGCGCACTCTAACAAATACATATAAAGAAACATGTCAGCGATATTGTCAGCACAAGTCAACAAGCCATGATTGCGCAATATCATAAATTGAGTTTGGCCTAAATCCGCTACCAAACGCGTTTTCTCGTCAGGATTCAATGCTACACCTTCATAGTCGTGATAGGACAAAGAAGATAGCGCAAATAATGACTGCTGACTTAGCGGCAACAGCCCTTTCTTTGTCGCTGACACGGCGGTCCCTGCAACGGTATGCAAATGCATCACACAAGTCGCATCTTCTCGAGCTTCATGCACTGCACTGTGAATCGTAAAGCCGGCTGGATTGATATCATACTCGGATTCCATGACTTTCTTTCCTTGCAAATCAACCTTCACTAAACTAGATGCGGTAACTTCTTCGAACATCATGCCATAAGGGTTAATTAAAAAGTGATGTTCAGGGCCTGGAACTCTCGCTGAAATATGCGTGAAAATTAAATCATCCCATCCATGCATCGCAACAGCTCTATAACAAGCAGCTAAATCTACACGCAGTTGCCATTC
>CAZVDU010000195.1:0-6512 GCA_964625615.1 uncultured Pseudoalteromonadaceae bacterium
AATTGCAATTCATTGATACTAATTGATAGTAGCCGATCAGAGTTAAAAGCATTTGATCTATACAATAATGCCTACTATCATATGTAACCAATTGGTTACATATGATAGTAGATTAAGGCTCAATACTTGGATAACGTTTTCCATGCCCTCGCACATGAAACTCGGCGCCACATTTTAGATTTCGTCATGAACAATGCCGGTGCGCTGTCCGGGGATATTACTATGCAATTCGATATGAGCAGAATTGCGGTTAGCAAGCACATAAAAATCCTTGAGCAAGCAGGTTTACTGATCATTGAAAAGTCAGGTAGAGAGCGTTTGCATTACTTCAACCCTATGCCAATCCAAGCGATTTACGATCGTTGGACTAACGAATATAGCCAATTTTTTGCCCCTAAACTTAATGCCTTTAAAGCAGATTTAGAATCGTCAGAGGAAACACATGAAAAGACAGCCTAAGAGTATCTACCGTGTTGTAATTGATGCCCCTATCCAAAAGGTGTGGGATGAGTTGACTAAAAGAGATGGGCTAAGCGCACATTTCTTCAATGCAAAATTAGATACACCCGGGTTAGCAGAAAAAGCACCTATTCGCATGCGTTCCAAGGACGGGAAGTACACTTCTGTGGTAGGCGAGGTGTTAGTGTGGGATCCTCCCTACACCTATTCCCACTCGTTTAAATTTACTAATTTAGACGACCCCTATTGCAAAGTAACCTACAACCTCAAAGAAGTTGAAGGTGGCACTGAGTTCACACTCACCAATGAAGATGTACCGGCCGATACCAAAACAGCTAAATATATGGATCAGGGCGGCACATTTATCACAGAGACACTTAAAGAGGTGGTTGAAGCCGGCAGGCCTGCTTTTAAACATCGCTTCATTTTATGGATGATCAGCTTAACGGCCTTTATGTCACCGGCTGTGTGTAAGAGTGAAAACTGGCCTTTTGAACGCAAAGACGAATACATTGATAGCAACACTGACGGAGAATAGTTATGGCAAGCCCTGAAGAAATGGCGCAAAGCATGCGCAATAATATGCTGGAAAAAACCGGAAAAAATAACGAAGAATGGAATAAAATCATTGCTTCATTATCATTAGAAAAGCATGGTCAAATTGTTAAACACCTAAAAACAGAATTCGCCGTTACACATGGTTTTGCCAACCTGATAGCACACGACTTTTTAAAGCAAGGGGAAACTGAAGAAGTCGATTTGGTAACGCAACAATATGCAAAAGGTAAAGAAGCACTAAAGCCCATATATGATGCCATCATTAGCGCTCTTTCTGATTTACCTGACCTCGATATATCCCCTAAAAAGAGTTATGTCAGTCTGCGTAGAAACAAGCAATTTGCACTGATTCAGCCATCAACAAAAACACGGTTAGATCTCGGTATTAACTTAAAAGGCGAACCGACAACAGACAGGTTAGAAGCATCAGGCAGTTTCAACGGTATGGTTTCACATCGGGTAAGACTGACAGATATTGCCCAAGTTGATGACGAATTACTAGGTTGGATTAAAGAGGCTTATCAGAGAGCATAAGCCTTTGATCCGCATGTGAGATACCGCTCACCTGTTATTTAATGCTGCTGTGAGCACATACTGACTAGTTGCTCTAGCTCCACTGGCTTTGAAAATAAGTAACCTTGCACCATGTCGCAGTTATTTTTAGTCACAAAATCAAGCTGTTCTTGGGTTTCGACGCCTTCAGCTACTGTTTCCAGTTCATAAGAATCAGCAATAGATAGCATAGCCTTAATCATGTTTCCTTTTATCTTATTTTCTTCTGACAATTCATCTAAAAACGATTTATCAATTTTAAGGCAATTAACCGGATACTTAATTAACTGATTAAATGCCGTATAACCTGTCCCAAAATCATCTAATGCTAATTCAATACCCATACGCCTAAGCTCATTCAACGAGGCAATACTCTTCTCGTTTACATCAACGAGGCTGGTTTCCGTAATTTCTAATGTAATCAACGCAGGATTGACATCATATTTCTCGACTAACGCTTTGAATTTTTTTGGAAAGCTTTCATGATGCAGCTCTATGGCCGATATATTGATGCAGAACCCTAATTGATGCCTGTAGAAAAGCTCTCTGTTTTCACTGATTACCTTGAAAGTTCTTTCGATCACCCACAAGTCAATATCATGAATCAAATAAAACTCTTCTGCTATGGGGATGAAGATATCAGGGCCAACGCCCTTCAGGTAGCTTGCTCCAGTGCGAAGCAATACCTCTACCTTCAACATTTTATGAGTAGCTGAGCAGTAGATAGGCATATAGTTTAAGTAAAACCCATCACTATCTATCGTGAATTTAATTTTTTCTGAGATATCCTTTCGATAGAACGTGTCGTGAGCGATGGATTCATCAAACACTTTAATCTGATTTTTTCCATTACGTTTTGCGAAATACATGGCCATATCAGCATCTTTCATCAGGTCATCGAATGACTTTGTTTTGTCAGTCATTGCACTGATACCAATACTTATGTTTACTTTTAACGAACAACTTAACAAGTCTATTGGCTGACTAAGCCCTTCTACCAGAGACTCTGCTAATAAATAGCTATCGTCATTAATCGCATGCGTAAAGGCCACAGCAAACTCGTCGCCTGCTAAACGGCCCAATTGATACTTAATGTTAGCTTTTTTAAAACGAGTAATTATTTCATTCACTCTCACACAGAATTGGTGGAGCAACTCATCGCCTATATAATGTCCGTAACTATCGTTAATACTTTTAAAGTCATCTAGATCGATATAAAGCATACATAACGACGAACGACTCTTTGGCGATGATATCTTACTATTGACCCATTCACTCATACCATGCCTATTTAATGAGCCCGTCAATAAATCGGTTGTGGCAATACGAATGAGATTGTTATTGTTCTGAATCACTAACGAGACAACAACAATAGACCAAATCACTAGGATCACTAACAGCAACTCAGCTTCAGAGATCACCTCACCGACAAGTGCAAATCGGTGAATCTCAATCTCGTACCTGTCTACCTGAGAAATAATATGCGGCAGTACTTCAATATAGGCGATATTACTAAAATCTAGTTTGGCATTGTCGGCATTAACTTCATGTTGAGTAACCCACCATTCTTCTACGCTGAAAGAAGAGAGCGCCAGCTCAGTTAATGTGCTGTTATATAAAGGTTCAAAAATCATTGAGTTATACTTTAATGATGTATAATCACCATCTTTTAAGTAAGCAGGATTAGAGTTTCTAAATGATATTCTTAGATTAGGGTTCTCTGCAGGTCCGTCATAATCTATATCCATATCCAGAGTATGGTAGCTTGAAAAATCTTTACCCGTCACATAGTCACTAAACTCACCTGATTTACTCAACAAAATTGAGAAAGAGCAAAAGTTTAACGACTGGATTTCCATAACATCACAGGTCAAGATAATTGTACTTCCCTCGACGATCAGCGACGCTTTGATATTGTCAGAGTTTGAGGGAAAAACTGCTGTGTTGTTCTGAGGTGATATCAAATCCAGTTCAATTTGAAATAGACCGTAGCGATGAGACAAAATAGACAGAATAGAAATAATCGCTAGAGCAAGAATAGACCAATTTCTAGAGCGTGAAGACAACATCCGACCTCATCGATGAAGGTATGAAACACATAGGTAAAACACAAAGCTAAATCAAGCTGATTTATACTAACTCACACATGATAATTTGTCACAAAACTATCATACTCAGCTTATGCACCCTGTAAAGTTAACAAGGATGATACATGAGCAAGTATTGTGGTAAAAAAATGATAAAGAACATTAGCACTTTATTTAGCTTATCCACTGAAAGCCATCTAACGATTGATTGGAAGAAGGTTTGGGAGTACACCTCGTTTGGCGTATGCTTAAGACTGCATGGATAACAGATCCTGGACATCAAACAGTCATATAGCCGTGTAATTATCCAACCAAACTAGACATTAGATTTATTATGATGCCGAAAATAAAATTAGACTCGATTAAGGGTCGAATACTCATCATCACAGCACTTTGCTTATTGGCTATGGTGGTGTTGATTGGGAATCAGCTCTATAACACTGACCGTTTAATAGCGTTAAATAGCCAAAATAAGCAGCTATTACAGTTAGAAAACGAACTATTGCAGTTGAGGCGTGATGAAAAAGACTTTTTGTTACGACTCGACAAAGTTTATGTCATGACCTTTGACAGGCGCATCGAAACATTTCAAAACACCTTGGCAGGCATTAACGCCTTCTTTATCGACCTTGACGACGAACAAGCAATGTTTGCCGAACTGCAAAACAGTGTCAACCTGTATCAAGCTCAATTCGCTCGCTTGGTGGATTTACAAGATAACATTGGGCTAGATGAAAATAGTGGCTACCAAGGCTATTTTCGCAGCGCCACACATGCACTCGAAGACGAGTTCAGGCGTCGTAATCAAACAGAGTTGCAAGTACAACTTCTACAAATGCGCCGCAGTGAGAAGGATTTCTTATTGCGTAAACGTGCTGAATACATAGAGCAACAATCTCTACGATATGAAGAGCTGAGCAATGCCATTAAACAATCTAGCAATTCTGATATTCAACTGTTATTGCCTTTACTCGAAGATTATCAGCGCGGCTTTTCTCGGCTTACGGCGGCCTATCAAACCATTGGGCTTGATCACAACCTGGGTTTAAAATCTTCGTTTCGTGTTCAAGCACAATTAGTTGAAAATCAGTTGCGGAGCTTAGACCAAAGCCTAGCCGAACGTATTAGTAAAACAGAGAAACAAGTTGAGCGTATAAGCCTGATCATTATGGGCGCTACATCGGCTACTTTACTGCTGTTATTGATAAAAAGCTTTATTACCTTTCAACGAGCGTTTGCCAACTTCGTTATGTTTTTTCATCGCTGCAAACGCGAATACCAACATATGGATGAGAAGAAGCTGGGTTTTTCTGAGTTTAAATACTTAGGCGCTATGGCAAATGAAATGATAGATGCTCGCCGTGAAATAGAATTAAAACTACAAAAAGCCAAGAAGCAAATTGCAGAGCTTGAAGAAAACCGATGAACCAGGAGTCAACATCGAAAACCTTCATTAACTAGAGGTTCCGATAATTCCATCTCTTTCATAAGCTCTTCTACCCTCATCATTTCAATTAATGTTGTCATTTGACTCGCCCTTCGTGATGTTTGGTTAGACTCAGGGGTTGATTACACAAGTTCAGAAAAATATTTATTATTATTTGTCCAAAGAACGTTAACTCGCGCGTCATTAGGATCAAAGCGCTATGCTTTGAACATGTAAAAGACAAACAAACTCCAAAATTAAGGAATGAACAATGAATAACTATATGTGCATATTGCGCAGCGACAGTGGCGAGTGTCAGGAACCATCACCTTCGGATATGGAGGCGATGTATGCGAAATACCAAGCTTGGCAGGATAAATTTGCCAACAACATCGCAGATATGGGCAATAAGCTTAGTTCAGTGGCTGGCGTGGTTCGACATGATCGTGTCGATGACGGTCCTTTTATCGAGTTAAAAGAAGTTGTTGGTGGTTATATGATGTTGACGGCGTCAACGCTCGAGGAAGCACTGACAGTGATAAAAGAAAGTCCCATGGTATCGAGACCGGGAACGAGTGTTGAAGTTAGAGAAATCCATACACGTTGAGCTCCTCTGAAGACATAGAGCACGTATTTCGCCACGAGTATGGCAAGCTTGTGGCGCTATTATCTCGACGATTTAGCGTACAGAATATTGATGCTATTGAAGATGCAGTGCAGTGGTCGTTGGCTCAAGCGTTGGATAAATGGTGCCGTGAAGGTAAACCCTCAAACCCTTCCGCGTGGCTCTATCGTGTAGCTTGTCGTCACTTACTGTCAGAGCTTAGAACAAACCAAAGAAGAGCACACTTGTTAGAAGAACATCTATGGATTGACGAACACCCAAAAACGGACAACGAAGACATCCCTTTTACCCAAGAGCTTAATGATTCTATGCTGCGCATGCTATTCGTTGCTTGCAACAATAACATACCGGTTGAGTCTCAACTTGTTTTTACTCTCAAAAGCTTATGTGGTTTTAGTATCAATGAGATTTCGTTAAGGCTATTTATCAGCGAAGCGAATGTATACAAACGCTTCGGCCGGGCAAAAAATTACCTTCAACACAGTACTATCGAGCTAGAACAACTCACTGACAACGAAATAGCAACACGCTTGTCATCCGTGCACTATGTACTTTATCTCGTTTTCACAGAAGGATATCTATCTTCACACGTCGATGAATCTATACGACAAGAGCTATGTCATGAGGCAATACACTTAACCCAATTGCTATCAGGCAGCCGCTATGGGAATCGCACAGAAACAACAGCTCTTTTGGCACTGTTATACCTGCACTTTGCGAGGATAAACGCTAGGCAAGATAATCACGGAACACTGCTCTTGCTAGAACAACAAGATCGAAATCATTGGGATCAACAATTGATCGG
>CAZVDU010000196.1:0-6356 GCA_964625615.1 uncultured Pseudoalteromonadaceae bacterium
GCTTATCAGTATTTGTAAATCACAAACACTTTTACTCACTAACAACTGCGTTAGTTATAATTTTAGTTTTTTCTAGGCTGTTCGGAATGGGAGATTTATGGGAAGCCTTAGTGGCAGACAACAGTAAAAGGGCAATTAAAAACCTTGCTGAAGAAGGAGCCGAACTACTAGGTTATGCACTACTATCCTATAATAGTTTGATGTATGTGCTAAATATAAAAGCCAGCAAGCCTGAGGTAGGCGATTAACCATCTAGACTAACAAACGTAAGTATGTTTCACCAAAGCAACTTAGACCAATAATGTATTTCATCGACATGTGAATATAACAACACCTGCTAGTACGAATGATGCTATGATGTGTAGCTTATCTTTATTTTACCACCTACACCCGTTTGGGTAAGCAGACGTTTTGTCTGTCGATTTTGTGACTTAAATCCATTTTCTCTTGTGTTCATTTCATAACGCCGGCCTATCGCCTTTAAACCAATTGGTTACATGAAATGAATATTGAAATAATTACGACGGTTAACGCAACACTAAAAGAAACAGGCTTCGGCTTATACTCGTCATGTATTGATGTTTTAGAGTCAATTAGACGAGCTGGGCATATTGTTCGACTAACAGTCTGTGAATCCATGGCTGACTTAAATGATGTTGTTGCCAGAAATCCAGATTTTGTATTTTTAGCTGCTAAATATCTACCTATTCAGAACGCTGAAAGTATTTGGTTTTCTGAGTATTTTTCTAAAAAGCAGATAACATTTTCTGGTTCTGATCGTCAAACTCTCAAGTATGATTCCAATAAAGTCTTGGCAAAAAACCATCTAGACAATATGGGAATTAAAACTGCCCGTCATTTTACAGCAATTCCAGAACAGTTTTTATCACTTGAAGATATCCCTTTCGCCTTCCCACTATTTATAAAGCCTATTGATGCTGCCAATGGAAATGGCATTGACGACTTATCTTTTGTTAATACATTTGCAGAATTCGAAGCCAAAGTGCTCTCTATATGCACACTCTATAAGCAACCAGCATTAGTTGAGGAATATTTAGCAGGGAGAGAATTTACGGTTTCTATTGTTTCCAACAGCAAGGGCAAAATGATGACCTCATCAATAGAAATACGACCACCTGAATCCTCAAAGGGATTGAGGATTTTGGGACAAGAAGTCAAGCAACAGGACACCGAGTGTTTGATGGCCGTTGGGCACAGTGAGGACACACGCAACATTAACATGCTCGCAGAGGCAGCCTTCTTAGGGTTAGGTGCGCGGGGATTTGGCCGCATTGACGTCAAGATGAACAGCCAAGGTCAGTGTTTCTTTATGGAAGCCAATCTTGTTCCTGGGATGACGCAAAACACCAGTTACTTTCCAAGGGCACATGAGATAGCGAATAACTTATCCTATGACGAGGTTGTTAGCTTAATGTTAGAAGAGTGTTCGAGCAGATCAATAACGGAAAAAGCAATCAATAAAACACTTAAGCAGCGCAATCGTCATTGGCCAAAAGCTTCTGTTTTAGAGACATTACAATGAGTCATAGTGCAATGGCCAAATCCAATAGCTGTACTAAGAATCATGCTAGTCGCTAAGCATATCAATAAAAGTTTTGGCTCATTCAAAGCATTGGATGACATTTCTTTTGACATTAATACCGGCGATATAGTGGGTTTCTTAGGTAAAAATGGAGCTGGGAAAACCACATTAATGCGTATATTAACGTCCTTTCTTTCAGCGTCTTCTGGTGTGATGTTAATCGATGGTGATGACGTTTCCAAACACTCTCTAACCATCCGACAAAAGATTGGGTATTTGCCAGAAAAGCCGCCATTATATGACGATATGACAGTCCAGCAATATCTAAAGTTTGCGGCTGAAATAAAAGATGTTCCTATCAATAGATGTCGATTTCAGGTAGCTAAAGTACTAGAAGAATGCCATTTGGAACAAGCCCAAAAAAAGAAAATAAAGATCCTATCAAAAGGCTATAGGCAGCGCGTTGGTATCGCTCAAGCGATTATTCACGACCCCAAATTACTGATCTTAGATGAGCCCACTAGCGGGTTGGATCCAATGCAGGTTCAACAAGTATTAAGTTTGATTAAAAACCAACGCGATCAAAGAACAGTTTTGTTAAGTTCCCATACCTTGACGGACATTGAGCAAATTGCACAACGTGTGTTGATCATTAAACATGGCCGAGTCGTGCTCGACAGTACGTTGGATGATTTACTAAAGAACAAAGCCCCTAATCAATCACCGTCTCTAACGCTTGAACAAGTTTTTATCAACCACCATCAAGAACAAACCACAAACGCGTTGCGGGCAGCAGATGAATAAAATCATCGCGCTAACAAAAAAGGAACTGCATAGCTATTTTAGTTCCCCAATTGCTTACATTATTATGATCACAACACTGTCTCTGTTTAACGTTTTCTTTTATCTCATCATTGACCAAAACCGTGAGGTGTCATTACGAGATATTTTTCAACTCATGGAGTTTATGTTTGTCTTTTTGATCCCGCTCTTAACCATGAGATTGTTCTCTGAGGAAAAAGCCAATGGAACGATGGAATTTTTACTCACAGCCCCTTTAACGCACACCATGATTGTTATGGGCAAATATTTAAGCATGTTAATTTTTTACTCTTTATTGATTGGCCTAACAGTAACTTACTATTTTATCGTTGAGTATTTTGGCTCGCCTGATCCAGCAAGCATTTTATCAGGGTATGCCGGTATTTGGTTAGAAGGCGCATTTTTTATTGCCGTCGGCCTACTGGTTTCATCTTGGACTTCCAATCAAATCATTGCCGCGATGACGTCTTATTTGATCCTATTCTCACTCTACTTTTCGACCAGTTTTACCCAGTATTTTGCGGGTTCAATGGCAGACTTCTTCATGCAGCTCAGCACGCGTACACACCTAGAAAACTTTGCAGTCGGTGTCATCACACCAAGTGATGTTATCTATTACGTTACTGGCATTTCACTTTGTTTAGTTCTAACACGACTGAGTATCGACAATAGGTTGTGGCAATAAATGCGTAAGTCTAAGCACAGCCCGAAATTAATATCTAAAACACTGCTTATCTATTTATGCGGTTTTGCACTTTCAAGCTTCGTTCTTGGATTATCATTTTTCTATATTGAGCAACAACTCGATTACCTGTCTGGCAGCCTTATTGTATGCAGTGGCCTTGTATTGTTGATACTGCTTTACCTAATGATTGGTCAAGCCAAGTCAAACGGATCAACGCTCTTAATCAACCTCAAAGGATTGAAAAAGCTAGCCATTGTTTTCTGCATAGTCACTGGGAGCTTAGCTTTTATTGGAGTGAGTCATTACGTAGCCGACAGTTCAACGATAAGATGGGATGTTACACAAGATAAACAACATACATTATCGGAAAACACGATTGCATTTGTCAGCACGCTAGCCAATGAGGTTAAGTTAACGGCTTTTTATGTAGGAACACCCCCCACTTATCTACACGACTTACTGCAAGAGTATGAAAGAGCTTCATCCGGTTTTATTACGACTGAAATCATCGACCCTTTCGAACGCATTGCCTACGCGGCAAAATTTGGCAACGCAATCAATGGAAAAGAACGAAAAGTCATTGTTCAGGCCGGTAGCAGTCGTAAAGACGTAGACTTTACGAAAAGTGCTTTATCCGAAGAAAGATTAACGAATGCAATCGTTAGTGCCAGCCGTCCAACGAGAAAAGCGTATTTTCTGACAGGACATGGTGAATATTCGATTTCAAATGAAGACTATGTTGGTTTATCCAAACTCAAACAATTATTAGCTGACAACAACATCCACAGTGAGCCTTTAATGTTGGGCATTAGCCAATCGATTCCTACGGACTGCGATGTGCTGATTATTGCTGGCCCGAAAAATGAGCTGACCTCAAATGAAGAATCGCTGATAGGTGATTACTTAACAAAAGGAGGGGATGCGTTGTTCCTGATTGAACACACATTAATCACCACACCTGACAAGCCATTAAGTGAAGAAAAACTACAAAAAAACCCAGATTTAAACACGCTGCTTAATCAATGGGGGCTGAATGTTCAATCTGACATGGTGATCGATTTAACCAACCACATTGGTGACGATGTTGGCAGCCCAGCGACTAAAAATTACCAAAACCATAAAGCAATCACTGAAGGCTTAGATTACACCTTTTACGTTCGCCCACGCTCTATTCGCGTGCTAGAAGACAGGCGTCCAAGCATAAAACTTGCTGTAATAGCGTCAACGGCATCAGCCGAAAATAGCTGGGCAGAAACCAACCGCACGTTAGATATACAATTTAGCCCTGATACAGATACCGCTGGCCCAGTCGCTTTTTCTTACGTAGTTATTGACGAAAAAACGGCCAATAACCGACAAGACAACAAATCATCAGACACGCGAATCATCGTTTTTACTGATGCTGACTTTTTAACTAATGTTTATATCAACCAATACAGCAATGCCCAAATGGGGCTTAACATCGTCAACTGGTTAGTGGAGATAGACTACAAGACATTTCTTAATCCAAAAGAGATTAAAGTAGAGCGATTAGACTTAACCAGCAAACAGAAACGACAAATCATCGTCATACTTTTTTTACTGCCTTTTGGTTTCGTTATCGCTGGGTTAGTTGTGTGGTTGAAGGGCCTGATTAATTAGGCAGCTTTTAGTGATTTATATAGTACTGGTTATTTTTCAACCTCAAGCTGCAGCCCAAACCACAGTCAAATTTAAAATCGTTTAAATTCAAATAGATAAGTTTTAAAGAATTTACTTTCGAACTAAAAAAAACCATTTTGGATCAAATGGTTAGAAAAGATGGTGCGCCATATCATACAAAGTTCGAACTTATTTGATGTGTTGGCTGATTGGGAAAACAACCTAACAGACATCATTTTCTCACATTCGATTTAAATCTTTTTAGGTCACCCTGGCAACTAAAAAAAGTTGTTTTGATATTGAATATCTAACATCTAATGAGCATCATATAATTAGAAAAAAAGGAGAGCTCTTAAATGACTACTGCCAAGTCCATTCTTATTTTGTTTATCGTAACAATTTCAACAACCTCTTTTGCTCAAGATACCTTATCAAAACAAGAAAAGGAGTCTGTCATCAACGGGATAAAACAAGGAATTGAATCAGATTATGTTTTTATTGAAAAGGTGGGTGCTTTAAACAGTGCAATAGACGATTTTTATGAATCCGGAAAATATGACAACATAGACAACTATAATGCGTTTGCACAAGTTCTGACTGACGACCTTGTAGCTTTTACTAAAGACAAGCATTTTGCCATTGGCTATAACCCCAAATTCGTCGCAGCAATGCGCGCACGTAGAGAAAGGGCGAATACACCATCGGAAAATCAAATCGTCGAGCAGACCATAGATTGGAATTGGTGGTATGGGTTGCAAGATAATCTCGGATTTAAAAAAGTAGAAGTACTGGATGGAAACATTGGCTACATACAGATAACTTTTTTTCAACCTATAGACTGGACACAATCAATTATCGACGCGACTATGAGTTTTGTGACAAACACTGACGCACTAATTATTGATTTAACCAACAATGGTGGAGGTTATAGTCCAGCAGATTCTTATTTAGGAAGCTATTTCTTTAATGATAAACCGAGCTTATGGATGTCTGGTTATTCAAGGGGAGCAGAAGAAGCAAGCTCAACCTATACCAATCAAACTATAGGTGGGCCTCGCTATCTAGATAAGCCGGTGTATATTTTAGTAAGTGACAAGTCATTTTCTCTTGCTGAGCAATTTTCCTACAGTATGAAACATTATGGAAAGGCAACTATTGTTGGAGTCACAACTTCAGGCGCCTCTCACTCAATTAATGTCGTTGATGTCAATGACAATTTTATACTACAAGTACCTAATTCATACAGTAAACACCCTATAACAGAATCAAACTGGGAAGGTGTTGGTGTAATACCTCACGTCAAGACAACTGCAGATAGCGCATTGGACGAAGCCTATTTGATGGCACTTAAAACACTTGAAAATAAGGCCACTTACGAAAGGCAAAAAGAAAAGTACAGAAAAGTCATGTTTAAACTACATAAAGAATAGAGTCTATTTTAGGCTTGGCATTTGTTTTCAAAAACTGAGTATGTAAGACCGTACGCTATATCGTAGAAAGGACCTAAACTAATCTAGGTATAGTTCACATTTGATAGCAATCGCTCTAAGGTTCCATGAAAAATGACAATATAAAACGTCATTCCATTAAACAAACAACAGCCGTAACTCGTACGTATAGCCAAATCATAATCAAACTTAAAATCTTTTAAATTCAATTAGATAA
>CAZVDU010000197.1:0-6296 GCA_964625615.1 uncultured Pseudoalteromonadaceae bacterium
CTAATCGCAACCAAACCAAGCGATGATCTGAAGAGCTTGCACGGTCTTTTACAAGTCGGTATAGATCGTCTCCCACATTAGGCCAAAATACGCCGCCTTTGATAACAGTAATGTGTTTGGATGGAATGACATAATCGGCTCGTGCTCCCCAACTGGCGGTATGGTATTGACCATAGTTATTGTCAGGCCTGTTATTTTTTCCGGCTTCACTTTTTGGCGTAAATTGATTGTTTACTTGAGCAGATGCCAAAAGCTCTGAAATCACGGGTTTAGTATCATTTACCCTGTCTGGTGATGCGTTTTGATCGCCAAGAATAACAAAGGTGGCGTCTTGGCTTAAGCCACCGTAAACACCGCGATCATCATAAATATATGCCCCCTTCTCTGGTGTGATGTAGTCCAACCAAAAACGGATTTCGTCGTGATTGCGTTTGCCATTTCGGTCTTCTGGACCATCAAAAACGGGCGGTGTAGGGTGGCTTGCCAATACCCGTATAACGTCACCATTAACGTTTATCGGGATATCCCAGTGTGATTTGGAAGATAACCTTAAATTCTCCCACGCCCATTTGTTGTAAAAGGGCTGTCCAGTTTCCACATCAGTCGGTATGAGTGCATCTGGCATATCTGACCATAAGAAGCGTTGAAAGGTACGAATGTCTTCATTGATTATTGGATACTGAGATAAAAGCACCATGCCGTAATGGCCTGTATATAAACCAAAGCCCTGAGCGTCAGCGCCAAATCTCTCGCTTGTGCCGTTGTTGTCTAGGTCAAAGGTTGTTGGTAACCCTGTATTAGATGGCGCATAAAAAACATAGGGATAGTCGATAGGTGTACTGCCGTTTTGTGACTTGTTGAGGTAGTTGTTGATAAAGGCGCGGATACCCCGTTTAGGGTTATCGATGAAATCAAATTCATTTAATAAAATAATACCTGGCCGTGTCCGCTGGATAATCTCGGCGATATTACGTATTTGTGGATGCTTGCCATCAGCTAGGTGTTTCATCAGTAATTGTGGACCAAGGGCGAGGTCGTCAGCGTTTTCTTGATCGACGTAATTACGCGCTTCCATACTGACATTGAAAGTAGCTACAGTAAGCCGATTGTCTGAGAGTTCATGTTGAGTTGTGGTGCTGCATGCAGTTAATAATAAAAGACAGAAAAGCATTAACTTATACATGGTTATTCCTGTTGATGGTGGTGCAATTTCGCTTATAAGGAAGCATACGGCGAATCGATAAAGACTAGGTTTTAGCCAATGCTTCCCAAGGACCAGTAATAGCAAGTGTCTTAGCGGGTGAATAGGCGTTTACAAACAGCGTTCGGCCGTCGGGTGAAAAGCATGCACCGGCTAATTCTGTTTGTGCCCTAAGCTTGGCTAGCGTGTATACCTCGCCAGAAGGTGTGACGCCTCTCAGATGGTTATTAACAACCTTTGAATACTGGTCTTCGCAGACAATCAGGTGTCCATTGGGAGCGACGGTTAAGTTGTCACCAAAGTTATAAAGTGACTCATGAGTGCTTTCTAAAAATAGCTGTAAGCGTCCTGGGGATTGTTTTTCATCGGTTTTGCCTTCGTGAGAAGACGGTTGATAGCGCATAATCTGGCCAAGTTTTTTATTGCCGCCATTGGTACAGCAGAAATAAAGTTCCTTTTCTGCCCAGTGAACGCCTTCACCTCTGGCAAATAATGCTGCGCCAGCTGCGTAGCCTTGTTTACGCAAATCATCTTCCGGGCTGTCGGGGTTTTTGATATCGATCCACCGCGTTGAATGCCAATGATTCAAAGGCATGTGCTGCGATTCCCAATTACGGGTATCGTATTGTGGTTTACTTTCAATGACCAACGCTTGTAACTTACCGCCTTTTTTGAGCTTTCCGTATTCATTAGGGATAAATCGGTAAAATAAGCTATCGCCACGGTCTTCTGTCATATAAACAATGCCCGTTGCTGGATCGACTGCTGCCGCTTCATGGTTAAAACGGCCCATTGCCTTCAAAGGCCGTGCTTGTGTCAATGTCTGTGAATCAGCGAATACTTCAAAGACGTAACCGTGACTCTTATGTATTGTACCGTTGGCTTTGTCGACACTTTCCTCACAGCTGAGCCAGCTCCCCCAAGGTGTTACGCCTCCCGAACAGTTTCGAATAGTGCCGCATAGGCTTAAAAACTCCTTTTCGACACTTTGCTCTTTAACATTATAAATTATCGTGCTTGTACCTCCAGGAAGTGCAATGTTGCTGGCGCCATGATCGTAAGATAACGTTGATTGGTGTTGCTGAATAGATGCAGGCTGTTTGTCGAGAGCATCAGGACGGAGTTCATGGTTGCGGATCAGAGCTAATCTACTCTCATCTAACGCAATGCAGCCCATTCCATCGGCTCTGTCAGGCACATGCAGACCATCTGACATAGGGTTACCTAATTGTGAGATCACCTGATAGAAAAATCCTTTTGGCAAATCCAGTAGCTTTTTCGAGTCGGCTGTCAGAGGTCCATAGCCAGCAATTGATGGTGTCGACAGGTCAACGTTAGCTGATCCTAGCTTGCTGTGTATTAAACCGGTAAAAGCCAGTGTTCCAAGTCCCAATGAAAATTGTCTTCTGGTTAACATGTGTCAGTACTCATCTATTTTTTTGGTCGATAACAACTGCGTTGTGTGCATGTAAGCTTTCTTGATGCTCTACTTTAAACCAATAGTCAGTGACATAGCTTAAATCTTCTAAAAACTTTTTGAGCCTTCGAGCGGCATCTTCGCAAAACATTAAGTTATTGCCATTTAACTTAGCAAATTCTTGTTCATCTTCGCGTTTAACGGCAGTTTGAACGGGGGTACCAATAACTTCTTCTATTTCAAAGATTAGCTCATCTAGGTTCCGCCAACAATCTTGTAATACTTCGAGCTTTATATAAGCATAAGATCGTTGATTATGTGGCGTTGCTAAACCTGCTTTACCCGATGTAAGCCACTTAACCAATTTCTGTTTACTTAAGTTTTCTTCAGGAAACTGATTGATGATCGCTTCTGCATTGAGTTGGTTGGCCAACGATGCCGAGCAAGGGCAAGTGCTTGAGTAAGGTACTGTCAATTCAATGAATGTTTTGCTGACTCCCTCACTTACTTGCTGAGTCAAAGAAACTGGGTAAACCTGATAGCCTACGTTTTCACTGAGCAGGGCCTTTTTGGTTAGCGGTAATTCGAACACTAATTTGATCATAGCCGATTCACTAATACCTTCGTGCGACGCTAACACAGAAGCCAGTAACTGATTTAAACGAGTTGGGGTTAACGATTGATTAGCCAACACCTCATTGAGTTTTAGATAAAGGCGAGACATGTGAATGCCTTTCGCGCTTGTGTCTAGGCTGACAAAAATATCGGCTTTGGCACTTGTTGTTGCTACTGAAAAATCAGCAAGCGTGAAACGAATAGGGAGGCCAATTTTCTCCATGCCTACCCATTTTAGAGATGACGCTGTTGTTGAATGAGGTTGATTTGAAATGTCAGGCAGAGTGCTATTTGCGTGGTACATGCGAGTCCTGGTTAATTATGGCTGGAAACAAGAAATTGGTAACCAACAGAGGTATTTTATTTTGTCAATATCAATTGTTATGTTATCACATATCAATTGATATTGGCATATTGATGATTTATGTTTCTTAGAACTGCAACCCTAACTCAACACCGAAAAGACTGGTAAACTCTCAAATAAACATAAAGATAAACAGACACTAAGGGTGCTATGTGAAAAAGTTTCTTATCATTATATTGGCCGTCATTTTGGTGTTAGCCGGTGGGATATTCGGCTATGTTCAGGTCAAAAGTAAATCACTCCCATCGGGGGAGGCTGGTCCAGTTGCAGAAGCCCTAGCGAATGAAATGCTCAGTGCAATCAATCATGAGGCTTGGTTAAAAACCGGTGCTATCCGTTGGAATTTTGGTGGTAGACAGCGGCACCTCTGGGATCGGGAGCGTCATCTTGCCAAAGTTGAATGGGAAAACTTTCAGGTATTCATTAATTTATCGACGCGAGAAGGCATTGTTTACCAAGATGGTAAAGAGCTATCCCAGGGTAAAGAACAATATCTTGAACAAGCTTGGGCGCATTGGGCTAACGATAGCTTCTGGTTAAATCCGATATCAAAAGTCTTTGATGACGGCACCTCTCGACAATTTATTACGATGGAAAATGGGTTGCGTGGGTTGCTGATTACCTACGCTTCTGGCGGTGTTACACCGGGAGATAGCTACCTTTGGGTCGTTGACGACTCAGGTTTACCGGTGCGTTTCGATATGTGGGTTTCAATCATTCCTATCGATGGCTTCGAGGCTAGCTGGGAAGACTGGACCAGCCTGGATACAGGAGTAAAAGTTTCTCAGAAACACGATTTGAGTATTTTCCAGCTTGAGCTCACTGATATCAAAGCGGCAGCGACATTAGCTGAGTTAGAAAATGGGCATGACCCTTTCGCTGTGCTCTTTACCAATCAATGATCAAAAACAATAAGGCTTAGAACAATGATGTCACTGCATAAACTGGTAATTTTTGCCATTGCCTGTAGCACACTGCTTACCCTGTCCATCCCTGCTCATGCACTTAAAGAGACAATAGAACCAGTGTTATTCGATAACATGAAGTATCGCTTTATTGGTCCTTATCGAGGCGGCCGTTCAGTCACTATTTCCGGTGTTAAAGGCACACCGAACCTTTATTACATGGGAACCACCGGAGGCGGTGTTTGGAAAACGCAAAATGCAGGATTATCGTGGGAGGTGATTTCAGATGAGGATTTTGCTGTTGGAAGTATTGGCTCTATTGCAGTGGCACCTTCAGACCCTAATGTCATTTATGTCGGTACAGGTGAAGGTCCGATTAGAGGAGTAACAACTAGCCATGGTAAAGGTGTCTATAAGTCCACGGATGCGGGAGAATCCTGGTCATTAATCGGTTTGGATAACCGTGGTCAGATCCCTAAAATCCGTGTACATCCAACGAACCCTGACATTGCCTGGGTTGCGGTTCAGGGTAATATTTGGGCACCCAATGAAGAACGCGGCATCTTCAAAACAAGTGATGGTGGTAAAACCTGGGCACATGTGCTGAAAGTGAATGATGATACAGGGGCTGCGGACCTGGCCTTGGACCCTTCTAATCCAAGAATCCTTTATGCGAGCATGTGGCATCACGGCCGAACCCCCTGGTTTATCAAATCTGGAGGTGACGGTGGTGGTATCTACAAGTCCACTGATGGTGGTGAAAACTGGGACAAGCTGGAAGGTGGCCTGCCCAAGCTTATTGGTAAAGTCGGCATTGATATCTCGGCCTCAAACCCTAAACGTCTTTACGCTATTGTTGAAGCAGACAAAGGCGGGTTATATCGCAGCGATGATGCAGGGAAATCCTGGGAGTTGTTGAATGCTGATAATATCCTCAAAGCTCGCGCCTGGTATTATAACCATATTAAGGTCGATCCGAATGACGAGAATACACTTTATGTCATGAATGTTCAGCTCCATAAATCTATTGATGGAGGTAAGACTTTTGAGATTAAACCGCTCCCTCACTTAGATACACATGAGATGTGGATTAACCCGGACAATAGCTTGAATATGGCTAATGCCAATGACGGCGGGGCCACAGTCACTTTTGACGGTGGTAAATCTTGGTCGAGTATCAATAATCAACCAACGTCCCAGTTTTACCGTGTGGTGACAGATAACCTTGAACCTTACTATGTTTATGGTGGACAACAAGACAATTCAACGTTAGCAACGCCTTCAGCAACTTGGGATAGTGGTATTGGAATTGAAGAGCAATTTGCCGTAGGAGGTGGGGAAAGTGCGCATATCGCATTTGATCCAAACAACCCTGAGCTTATCTACGCGACTACCATTAACGCGACACTTACGGAATTTAACCGAAGCACAGGGCTGACACGCCCAATTATGCCTTACCCTGAGTATGTGTTTGGTCGTAATGCTCGCGATCAAAAATACCGAACCAACTGGAATGCACCTGTACTGGTATCAAAACACAATCCGACGACCGTCTATTACGGTACACAAATGGTTCTGAAAACCACAGACAGAGGGGTGAACTGGCAAGAAATAAGTCCTGACTTAACGCGTAATGATATAGACAAGCAAGGGTTAAACGGCGGACCTATTACCAATGAACAAGCGGGTGCAGAATACTACAACACCATTTTTTATATTGCGGAGTCACCATCAAAAGCGGGCGAGCTTTGGGTGGGTGCTGATGATGGTAAATTACACCTAACCAAAGATGAA
>CAZVDU010000198.1:0-6248 GCA_964625615.1 uncultured Pseudoalteromonadaceae bacterium
ATATCACCGATATGAATGGTGATGATATCCCGGACATTGTGGTTAATGTTACTGTGAGCGAAAGCTTACTCAGCAAAACGAACGATATTGAGATTTACTTTGGCCAGCTAAAAAATAACAAGGTGAGTTATACGCAGCAAAGCCAAAGTACCATCAGTACTGGGTCTACGGTAACCCCGCGCATTATTGATATTGATGGGGACGATAAAAATGAGATATATGTTACTTCTTTTAAGCTAAGTTTATCGAAGATTATCAGCGTGCTTTTGTCGGGTAGTGCAGATATTGATGTATTCGTCTTTAGCCTGCAAGACGGGGTTTACGCTGCCAAACCAATCGTTGATAAGGAGGTAGATATGCGTATTAACTTAAGCAGTGGAGTACAGAGGTTGCCGTTGATAAGAATGCTGGATATCGATGGGGATAAAATAGATGATCTCATTTTATCTGATGACGATGACGAGATGAAAGTGCACTTGGCACAAAATAATGGAAATTCTCTTTACAAACGCAGAGGTGAAACCTTTGACTTTGATATGCCAAGCAATACCGATCGGATTATAGATGCTGATGTAAATGGTGATGGTAAAAAGGATTTGGTTGTCACTTACACAAAGCCCGATGGGAAAGATAAGTCTGATCAAATATCTATCTTGTTTGCGAGATAGATAAAAAAGTCGATGTCTTCGAATTGGGTTTAAAATAAAGAAATAATGTATGTTGTGGGTGTTTTAATGGCTCAATATTCAAAGCTTAAACTGTTTAGCAAGGTTATTTGGTTTGCAACGCTATTATTAGCTCTGTGGCGTGTGGGTGCTCTAGTTGCTAACTACGGGTTTGGCATTGGTCATGTTGAGTTTAACCCTAATAGTAACCAACACTATTCTTTTACTTTTTCTTCAACTTATTCGGATATGTATCAAGACCTGTTGACTACGGATGGGGTTAATCTAGTTGCTTTATCTTTTTTCCCGATAACGATTATTTTCCTCACTCTGTTTACGCTCTTTTGGTTGCAGCGATTGTTTGGTTTTTATTCGAAAGGGCATTTCTTTGGTGACCAGGTGACACGTTGTTACCTAGTACTTATTTGGGCTCGCATCTTCCACTTCTTTTTCATGACCTATAATGAGCAAATACTTATATATTTCTATCCAGACCGCAGTGATTTAGTGTCTGTAGACATTAATATCAACGAATTTCTCCTTTTAGCTGTACTCTTGGTCGTTTCATATGTGCTTAAGATGGCGAATCAAATTAAGAAAGAAAATCAGGAATTCGTCTAGTGAATATTGTTGTCAATCTTGATGTTATGTTAGCGATGCGCAAAGTGAGCTCTAAAGAGTTAGCAGCCGCTATAGGCATCACAGAGGTCAACTTGTCCTTATTAAAGCGCGGTAAAGTCAAAGGTGTTCGCTTTGAGACGCTCGCTGCTATTTGCGATTATCTCAACTGCCAACCAGGTGATATTTTGGTGTTTGAAAAATCAGACTAAAGGCTGGTGAGTCACAATAGATTGGCGACCGTATCAGTTTAACGTATATTAACCTCCTTAATTCTAAGAAAAGTCCCAATCATGCGCTATACGAAGTCCTTATGCTATGTTGTTTTCATGATCGCAGCTAGCCATTCGACTTTTGGTAAGCCTAGTGAGTATAACAGCCTAAGTCAGTCAGAAAAGCTCATCGATGCTTTCTATTCGTTCGATAAAAATCGATTGGAAAAGGCCTTAACGTTTGCTCAAGATTCCATTCCTTCTGTTGTTTTTTATCAAGGATGGGCTGAAGGTGGAAATTATAAAATCATTGAACGCGCACCATGTCTTGAGCAACAGAATGATAAGGTTAGTTGCTCAATCAAAGTGCAAGATGATCTTATGCTTGCATTGGGTATCGATTTCAACGTGACCGATACGTTCACCATGACATTTTCAAATGGAAAGATAGTGATGGTGGAGACAAGCTCAAATGACTTAGATGTGTTTTGGATGGCCAGAGAATGGGTTCAAAAGAACCACTCAGGGTTGATTGAAAAGCCATGCGAAGGTATTTGGGAAGGCGGCCCAACGCCAGGTGACTGTGTTCGAGCCATGGTTGAAGGGTATAAACGTTTTGCCGATAGTGATGACTTTCCTGAGCAATAAAATTTAGGTGATTACCCCACCATCTTCGTTGCATCTAAGCTTAATAAGAAACACCCTAACCAACTTCCTGCTTAATACAGAATGACGCGGTACCAACCTGCATTGATGAGTGCAACAATCAGGACGATTAAACATAAACTGCAATCTTTCGCTTTATGACTTGCATAGGCATTGCTCAGTTCTTATCAAGTGCCTAATTTATCCCAAACTCAGGTTAGTTTAATGAGTAATGCCGGTTTTTGGAGAGTAGTGTATCAAATTGATGTTGCTCTCCACCGACATGAATATAGGCCCCACGCAAGTTGGTTTCGGCGAGAATATTGTCATTGAAATCAGGGAGCCAGCCTTCTTTAAATAAAGCCTCTATTGCTAATTTTGCTGCTTGATTTTGTTTGGATTGGGTCAGCCATTGGATATAAGGTAGGGTGGGTTGTGGTTGTTCAATATGGCTAAAGTAATTGGTTATCTTAAGTGCGATATCTTCCGCATCTTTGTTGCGTTTTGTTGATAAGAGTAAAGCGTGCAAAAAGACAAATTGTCTATCGTTTTCATCGGATATCTTTTTGTCGATATGAATATCAGGGAAATGAGATATAAAAAGACGGTAGGCTTCATTATATTGCTGGCCATGCACTAATAAACTGAGGTAGGGCATGACGTGTCGGTTGGTGTTTTCCTGTTCTATCAAACTGTTTAAGTAACGTTCTTTTAATTGCGAAGTGGCTAGTTCCGTTTTTCCTCTGGCGGTATTTAGTGCTGCTTGTGTATATAACCAAAAACCTTGATTAACTTGATTGATATCCGCTTCTTCAATCAAAGTTGAGGCTTCCGCTATTTGCCCTAAGCCCAACCTGACGAGGGATCGTGTCAGTAGGTAAGGTGCTCGTTGGCTTAGGTTGGATGCGTTGTTTTTACTCCAAATGAAAAACTGCTTTGCACGTTCAATATTTAATGGCAGAAAATCTAACTCCTCTACAGGTCGAAGAGAATATTGGGGCTCTATCGTTAATGCACGTTGGTAATACTGCCTCGCTGCACTGAGTTGACGCAGATTGAGTAATGAATACGCTAAATTACGGTTGATATTGGGTGACAGTGGGTCAAGCGATAAGGCTTTTTGGTGCATCGTTAACGCTTTTTCTACACTTCCTTTTCTACGTAAAAAATTACCGTACCAAAGATAAGCGTTGGCATAATTGGGTGCATGAGTGATCGAAGCTTCGAAAAGGCTTACTATTGCTTCTGAATCGCTTATGGGTAACAGCAATGCTTTAGTGGCAAGCACTTTGCCATTCTGTGGTGATAGCTGATTGGCCTTTTCAATATGTGGGGCACAAGCCGAATACGCTTTTTCTTCTGTCCAGTCCGAATAAGTGTGAAGAAACAAATAGGTATTGCACAAGCCCACCAAGGTTTCTACGTTGTCTGGGTACGCTTGTAATATGTCTTTGTATAGCTGTTCAGCAGTTTGAAGGCTTGCCGGTTTTCGTTTGTTCCATAAGTACTGCGCTAGAACGAATGATTCGTAGGATGATTTGCTTAGATTAGTCTTGGGATCTAACGCAAGTGGTTGTTTGGGTTGTTCTGATATTAAAACAGACGTTAAGGCAGTGGTGAGTTGATGTTTCAAGTTCAGCAGTGCATTGTTTGGTGCATTAAATTCAGCTGCCCATATGACGCGCTGGCTGCTTCTCTCGGTCAACTGAGCAGATAGCAACAGTTTATCGTCCTCGATAGAAAGACTATGCGTTAGTTCGGCGATTGCGTCACTGCTTTGCTGGTTATCACGCATCAGTATTAGTTTAATATCTGGAATCGACAGCAAATCTGATAACAGAAGGTGGCTAAAGGTATCGAGCTTTTCTTGCCGTGGGTGTGTCAGGTTTTTGGTGGGCCGAATTGCTATAGACGACAAATTAAATGGTTTAACGTTACTGCTTACTTTCGACGTTAAGTCTTTTGGCAAATAATACGAAGATACAAACCAGACAAGCAGTGTGATAATTATAAAAGCCGCCAATGCAAGGCGTTTAGTGATCTTGTCCTTAGCGGCCATTTGGTTATCGGTTGGCATTTGAGTGGGCGTTTGTTGCTCTTTTAATCGCAGTTCGACGGACGGTATTAATCGATATCCCTTTCCAGACACTCTCTCGATAAACTGTTTTTGAGGTTTATTGTCGTGTAACGCTTTTCTTAATTTCGCTATAGCCTGATAAATAGAACTATCAGAGATTACCAACCCCGGCCATACCCTATCGGCGATTGTTTTTTGGCTAATCGGCTCTCCTTGGTTTTCTGCCAATAACAAACACAAAACCATCACTTTAGGTGTAACAATGTGCGCAATAACTTCTCCGTTATCGAGCATTGAAATCTTATTTAGCTTTGGTTCTATACGCCAAGGACCAATGTAGAAGCCTTCTTCAAGTTCGGTCATTGATAGATTGATCGCTTTTTCTATGGAGTTGTCCACGTGTTGATTTATATCTAAGCCTATGAAAATAAAGAATTAAGGAAAATATCAGAAAAATATCAGGCTTGCGTTGAGCAACATTCTTTAACTTTTCACATAGTCGGTATTCGCTTTTAGTCATAAGAGATAATAACAATGCCTGTAAAAATAATCATATTTGCTTTCGCGATATCACTCGTTTGTGTTTTTCCCATAAATGCACAAAATTTAGTCATCAGCAACGTTACGATTATAACGCCAAAGGTGAACGATGAAGTGACAACCAAGCACAATCAATGGATTGAAATTATTGAAGGTCGAATCTCGCAGATAGCGTCGAAGCCTATAATAAGCCGAGTCGATAGTTTTGTGATCAATGGCGAAGGAAAGTACTTGATTCCGGGCTTAATGGACTCACATGTTCATACACAAACAATGCCGGGGTTAGATTGGGGTGATCCGGAGTTACTGCCCCTACAACAGGCTTTTCTAGCCCAACAACCTCGTAGTTATCTTTATTATGGTGTAACGCAAATTCTCGACCCATCGCTAACCCTTGATGCTGTTGCACGTTTTAAAAGTGCGCCACTGAATCCTGATATTCTATTCTGTGGATCAGCACCTATAGTCGGTGGCTATACTCTTAGGGATGCGACTTTAGAAGAATCCGTTAGACGTAAACCTTATTTCATTCATCAGCCTGATAAAGACGGGCTAATACCTACAGGGTTCAATTCTGAGGAACACACACCTGAGGCCGTCGTTAGGCGTATGAAAGACGATGGCGCTATATGTATTAAGGTGTATATCGAAGATGGATTCAATCTTAGCTCTGATTGGCCAATGATTAGCGTAGACTTACTAAAACGGGTTAGAAAATCTGCTGATAAGCATGGGTTGTTAGTTGTAGCACATGCAAATGCGTTAGATATGCAGGAGATCGCACTAAAAGCTGAAGTGGATGTGCTGGCTCATGGTATGTGGAACTGGCTAAATGAATCTAGCAGAGAGCAGTTACCTAGCGCGGTTCAGCGTGTTGCTGATGACATAGTAACGACCAAAACAGCCTATCAGCCCACCTTGAATGTGATGCGCTCACTAAGAGATGTCAATGCGCCCAACCATCTTAAAACAAAAGGGTATGCTGAAGTTGTTCCTAAAGCCATTCTCGATTGGTATGAGAGTGAGCAAGGGCAATGGTTCGCAAGGGAAATGCGACAGGGATGGGGAACATCTGATTTAGCAGTGATTTACGACAGGCAAACCCAAGTTCTTGAACAGGGCGAGCGTGTATTGTCTTATTTGTATAAACAAGGTCACCCTATGTTACTAGCTACCGATACCCCCCCCGCACCTACTTATGCCTCACAACCTGGGTTGTCGGCCTATATGGAGTTACAAGCTATGCACAGAGTCGGCGTCAAACTGCCTGATCTACTGAAGGCGGCAACCATAAACAATGCTCGTGTGTTGGGCATTGAACAAGATTACGGGACGATAGAAACAGGAAAAGTAGCAAACCTACTATTGTTGAGAGAAAATCCATTGGTAACCGTGAGTGCCTACGACAGCTTAGATACGGTAATACTAAGAGGTAAGCCTATAACTCGAGCACATTTGAAACCTATCACATCAAAGTAGCTTGGTATCATT
>CAZVDU010000199.1:0-4274 GCA_964625615.1 uncultured Pseudoalteromonadaceae bacterium
TCAATCAAGTTCACGTAACCACTTTCTTCGATAGCAACGATAGGATCTTCTTTAGCATAAGCATTTAAGTCACCTACAATCACAATATCGTCTTGCGAGCTTAGTGCTTCATTCGTTTCTATCCATGCTGTTAAGGCTGCTGCTTGGTCAAGGCGGAACTGATTGTTACAACCTTGACCGTCATTTTGATCGGCATTTAGCCCGGTAGACGAACCACTACAACTTTTTGCTCGGAAATGGTTAGGAATTACAGTGATAGTTTCACCGTTAGCGTTCAACGCAAAGGTTTGAGCAAACGGTGCCCGATTAAACACATTGTCGAGATTGATTTGAACATCACCCACTAAAGACACAGTGCTCGGTTTATACAATAAACCTACAGCCACAAGATCTGAATCTGCGATAACACCGCCACCATCAACAAATGCGTATGTGCCTTCACCCAACTCAACATTCAGCGCATCCGTTAACTGTGCAATCGTACTATTAGGTCCATAGCCATCATTCTCAATCTCCACTAAACCGACAATATCTGCGTCAATCGCTGCTATTGCTTCAACTGTTTTTACAAGCTGACGTTCGAACTCTTCAAAAGAATCAGCACCGCGAGACGTCGGGAAACTGCCTCCTAACCCATCACCATTGAACAAGTTAAGAACATTGGCTGCTGCTATCGTTACATTACCTAAGGTCAAGTCAGGTCCGTTAGTCCTTGGGTTAGAATCAAAGAACGTTGGTTCTGACAATGGATAAATACGAGGGCGGCCAAAGCTAAAATCCATTGGGCCAGTCAATGACGTCACTGTAGTACCCACACGCAATGTATTGTTTGCAGACAATCCACCCGTTGGATAGATAACATTGGCAGGATTCCTACTATCAATATTGTCATCCAGTGCAATTCTATCTAACGCATTAGCGTCAACTAGCGCAATAGCTTCAGGAGAGTTAGGGGCAAACAAATGTGTCGGCGTAAATAAACGTTGGCTTGATAAGTCAAAATCACCGAACACGCCCAAGTTAAAGTTATCAGTAACAACCAACTCTTGTTGTGTCGTCACAAACATGTTCTCTAGCGATTCGCGTTGTTCGAAGCTCGCAAAAGGTAATGTAAATGCTGTTGCTTGTATGCTACCCGTACCACAATCAACAAAGTTCGAAGATACATCTAACTGTGTGCGCCCAAAGTTCTCAACCACATCACCAACAATACGTACACGTTGACCTGCTACAGGTAAGGTATCCGTTCCCGTAAAGTTGATGAATAGACCTTCAGATGTTGCTGGATTTCCATCTTCTTCGGTTACTTCATGCTGTAAGAAGTAAAATCCTAAGTTTTCAAAGCTTGCAGAAACAACAGCTTCAACAACCAGCGTTTCGCCAAGTAGTGGAGATTCAAACCCTTCACCTTGGATAGTATGGATAGGTGTCGCTAGAATTGTCATATCAGAACACTGACCAATCTCGACACTTCCACCGCCGTTACCGCCACCACTGTCACCGCTGCCAGCACCAAAAGATTGCCCTGTATTAACAGTGCCAAAGTTGTCGGCACTCGTACCTGCCCAGACAAAATCAGCTGCAACGAATCCAGTACCGGTTAATTGCAACGACGTACCCACTGCAGCGCTGCTTGATTCAGACACACCGATATCTTGGCTCATCACACCGTTAGCTGGGCCATTAGTCGCACTAAACTCGCCTTCATAACTTAAGAACTGAATCACACTGCCATCAGAATCAATCAGAGCTAATCCATCGGGGGCACCGTTTTGAATACCGCTAATTGCAAAAGATACTGTTCCAAAACCATTTTGTTGATCAGGAATAACACCTGTTAATGCCTGTGTATTGTATGAGCCTCCGCCATTTCCGTTGTAAAGTACTATGCTCAAGCCTGCTAAGTCTGTTCCTGCAAGACCAGCGACCTCAACAGCTTCACCAACATCACTTCCGCTGTTGTCATAATGCAGCTCATTGATAAAAGGTGTGGGTGCTATAAACGTTTGACCGGTATTTACTGAGCCAAAACTATCCGCACTTGAAGGCGCCCAAGTAAAGCTTGACGCATTGAAACCGACACCCGTCAATTGTAATGACGTCCCTACACCAGCACTACCAGCTTCAGAAACACCAATATCAACGCTCATCATTCCTTGTGCGGGGCCATTGCTCGCTATAAGTTCCCCCTCATAGCTTAAGAACTGAAGAACATTACCATCTGCGTCAACGAGAGCGATACCGTCTGGTGCGCCATTTTGAATACCGCTAATTGGAAAGTGCAGCGTACCAAAACCACCTTGCTGATCGAGAATAACGCCGGATAATGATGTCGTATTGTAAGAGCTTCCGCCGTTGCCGTTATAAAGCACCAGACTCATGCCCGCTAAATCAGTCCCAGCCAAGCCAGCAATTTCAATCGCTTCACCCGTATCCGCACCGCTGTTGTCGTAGTGAATTTCGTTAATAAAGACAAGTGCATTACTTGCAACACCTTCACCTCCGGTTTCCCCGCCGCCAGTGTCACCACCGCCGCCAGTTTCACCGCCACCACCGGTCTCGCCACCGCTGGAGCCTTCATCATTGGTACAGTTGGTCGCTAATCCATACAAAGTCTCAACCCAATCAGGGTTGTCTATGAAGGGATTACGATTACCTTGTAATGAATAGGCTCTATCATGGCGTAAACGTTCTACATCAGTAACAGGGTCACCTTCGTGCCATTCAATCAATGTACATAACAAACCAAGAAGAGGTTCGCCAGCAGAAGTCAAGCGTCCAACCAACTCTACATCAGGTGTTAGCTGAGTCGGCTGTCCCACTTGAGGGCTAGCTGAAATAGGTTGCTCAGTACCTTCATAACGGGCATCCATATAGAACATCATGCGTGCAACATCACCCTTAATTTCATCACGAGGTTCGAATGAGTTGCTGTCAATTCGGTTGACTGGACTTTCACTTAACGGTGCATCACTGTTATCAAAGTCCAAATTCCCGCGAGAACCATTGATAGAGATATCAGTAGGGCGTAAGTGGTGTATATCTGTAAAACCAAATTGGCCTTGGTTAGGGAAACCATGGCTATTTGGCCATGAATGCTCGCGATTCCAGTTGTCTGGATTTTGACTTTGTACACCACTACCGTTGGTATTTTTCGCTTGAGAACGTCCGTCATACCACAATATAACATTGTCAGTATTGTTAGGGTCTTCATCGGTAAAGGTCAATCCCGTCCAGATTTGCGAGTAAGTCAGGTATTTATGCCCTTCTTCTAGGCGATCACTAAGCGTTTCTCTTATGTCTGCAACTGATGCATTCGTGTCAATCAATGCCTGCACAGCAGCATAATAGGATGCCGCATCAAATGCAGCTGCATCGAACTCAATTGGTACATCATCACAACCAACACATACGCTAGAACTAACAACGTCAGGGTCTGACGTTTCTCCGCCACCACCGTTATCTCCACCTCCATTGTCACCGCCTGTATCTCCGCCGCCATTGTCGCCACCTGAACCATCATCAGTCCCAGCAGTCACAAAACTGGAAGAAGGGAAAGGTATCGGTGCGCCAGCATTTGACGACTCTCCATCAAGCTCATCGCGACCACTGAATGACCAGTTACCTAAAACAAATGCAGAACCGTCAGGGCCAGTATTCGAATTACGATAAGCCCAACCATCCCGGTATTCCCAGGGTTGCCCACTTCCATCAACGGTAATCTCGCCGAAAACATCCACAACAGCGCCATTACAGAATAGCTCTATCGCATCATCACCGTTAATGCCTGCACTCCCGGTGACAAAATTTGGTGCAAAACCGAAAAAGTTGGTAAATTGCGTTGTTTCATTGGCAACATAAATATAGCTGCCAGCACTTGCACTTCCGACAGGAAATGTGAATTCCTCGCCGTCTGTTCCACCACCATTGTTGGCGAAACCAACACCACATTGACTTAAATCATTAATATCGTTTACGACATAAAGCTCTACTGCTTTTGGCGTTCCACCCGTCAGTGGACCATCGATAACGCCGGATATCACCATATCACTGGCGTAAACCGGAAGGGCGCTCACAAGCGCCAACATAATTGGATACTGTACCTTCATAGCTTCTCCGAAAGACTAGATTGTTGCTGGCAAGCCAGCTTATTTTTATTTTTCGACTTTGGTGAGACATAGTCTGTTACTTCTGTGACAGCTTCGTGACAGAAATAAGAACATTCATGTTAAGTGAAGGGAACATATAACACCACACACTTTTTAAATAAGTTG
>CAZVDU010000199.1:4374-6212 GCA_964625615.1 uncultured Pseudoalteromonadaceae bacterium
CAGAGTAAACACACACTCATGCATTCATTCAAAAATTCAACAGGTGCCTTATGTTTTTAGATAAAAAGAGGACATACGCAGCATTAGCTACACTATTAGCAACTCAAGCCTATGCGCAAACTGTTCCATTAAATAACCCGAGCTTCGAAAACAATTTTAATGGATGGAATGACACAGACCCATCTTCAATATCAAGTGTTGCCTTTGACGGTAGCCGTTCTGTAAAAATCACCGGTTCAAATGGTCGAGTAGAGCAAGATGTTGCTGTGGAAGCTAATACAAACTATAGACTCAGCGCTTACATAAGAGGTAATGGTACTATTGGTGTTAATGTAGGCAGTGTCCATGTATCTGAAAACTCAAGCTCCAGCAATTGGACAGAAACCACAGTGGAATTTAACTCGGGCTCTGCAACCACTGCCGAAATATTTGGCAAGTACCGCAGTGGCGATTCAAGATTCGACTTATTCTCATTAGAAAAGTTGTCAAGCTCGTCTGACCCAACGCCACCATCAGGCAACGACCAACCAATCAGTTGCAGTGCTAACAGCAATCTCGTTATTAACTCAGTATCTGACGACGGTACAAATGATGGAAATGGGCCAAGCAATACCTTGGATAACAACTTCTCTACTCGTTGGTCTTCTTTTGGAATCAATAAGGCCATTCAATTTGATTTAGGCACTAATGCTTTAGTTAAAGATATATCGATCGCTTTTTTCAAAGGTGATCAACGTAGAGCTTTCTTCGAAGTAGATACTTCTATCGATGGTAACAACTGGACATCAGTTCTAACGTCAGCACAATCCAGCGGTAACAGCACACAACTTGAAAGCTTTGATCTCATTGACACAACGGCTCGTTATGTCCGGGTTGTGGGACAAGGGAATTCATCCAACAACTGGAATAGTATCCTTGAAACAAGAATTATGGGTTGCACAGACAGTTCAACAACGCCCGACGATCCTCCTCCAACCTCAGGCGATGAGGGCTTAGATCCTAATTTACCACCTTCGGGTAATTTCGAATTGATTGATTGGAATATAAGTATCCCTGTCGACAACAATAATGATGGCAAAGCCGATACAATCAAAGAGATACCACTATCCAGCGGGTATGAAAATAGTGAGTATTTTTATACTGCAGCAGATGGCGGCGTTGTATTTAAGTCTAAGGTATCTGGTGCTAAAACGTCTTCCAATACCAAATTTACCCGGTCAGAATTAAGAGAAATGCTTCGTCGTGGTGATACGAGTTTCAGTACCAAAGGTGTCGGCGGCAACAACTGGGTGTTTGGTGACGCACCAAGTTCAGATCGCAACGTGTCAGGTGGTGTCGATGGCACACTAGACGCAACATTAGCAGTTAATCATGTTACTACCACAGGTTCAAACAGTCAGGTGGGGCGCGTTATTGTTGGCCAGATTCACGCCAATGATGACGAACCAATCAGGCTCTATTATCGTAAATTACCGGGCAATAGCAAAGGTTCTATTTACTTTGCACATGAGCCGAACGGAGGCAGTGATCAATACATAGAAATGATAGGAAGCCGCTCCAGCAGCGCATCTAACCCTTCAGATGGCATCGCCTTAGATGAAAAATTCAGTTATCGCATTCGTGTCGACGGAAGCAACTTAACCGTAACCATTATGCGGCCAGGTAAACCGGATATATCGAGAAGTGTCGATATGAGTAATAGCGGTTATAACAACGGCGGACAATATATGTACTTCAAGGCCGGTGTTTACAACCAAAATAACTCCGGCAATAGCTCAGACTATGTCCAGGCTACTTTCTATAAAATAGAAAATAGCCATACTGGGTATGCGTTTTAG
>CAZVDU010000200.1:0-6195 GCA_964625615.1 uncultured Pseudoalteromonadaceae bacterium
GGGATTTTGTCAGCCTCAACAGCTGGACTGAAAAAGAACCCTTGCATTGAGAAACAATCGTTACGTTCCAAAAACTCTTTTTGTTCTTCAGTTTCTACACCTTCAGCTGTTACATCAATATCCAGTGTTTTTGACAATTGAATAATCGCTTTGATAATGACTTTATCGTGCGGATTGTTCTCAATATTACGCACAAACGACCTATCAATTTTAAGGGTATCTAACGGTAGCTCTTGTAAGTATTTAACGGACGAATACCCTGTACCGAAATCATCAAGTGCAACGCAGAACCCTGTATCTTGAACCCAACGAAGTTTCTCGATCAAGCAATCACCATTTTCCTGTAATGTGCTCTCTGTGATATCAATGTTCACAGAACCTTCTTTTAGCCCCGACTGTTTAATCATTGAGGCCATTTGTTCAAAGGTTTCTTGTGCACAAAACTGCTGACTAGAAATATTCACAGAGAGTGGGATCTCAATATGGTAATGCTCTTTCCAGTGGCTTAGATCAATCAGTGCTTTTTCCATGATTTGTAAAAAGACTTTATGCAACATACCCATCTTTTTCAAAACAGGTAAAAATTCAATGGGGCTTAATATGCTCTTTTCTTCAGGGTACCAACGTGCTAAACATTCTAGACCTGTTGTTTCACCCGTTCTTACATCCACAATAGGTTGGTAGAAAGGAATGAATTCAGATTTTTCAATACCTGCCAGTAACATGTTTTCAAGGCTCAATTGATCATTTATTTCTTGACTCATTTCATCGCTAAAGTAGAAATAACCTTTCCCGCCTTGATTCTTAGCACGATACATAGCGATATCAGCGTGCTGCAACAAAGCGTCGCTCGTAACGCCATTATCAGGAAACAAGCTAATACCGACACTACACCCAATATTCGCCTCTTGCGTTCCCAAGCGAATCGGCTTACTTATTTCACGGATAATTTTGTCGACAACACCAGCAACAACGTCTGAATCTTGCAATTGATTGAGGATCACAACAAACTCATCCCCTCCTCGTCTAGCAATCACATCACTCTTACGCAAGACATACTTTAACCTTTCAGCGACTTCGCACAGGACTTTGTCACCTGCATCATGCCCTAAGTTATCATTAACTTGCTTAAACCTGTCTAGGTCAATAAACAGAACAGCAAACTTATGACTATGACGATGACTCCGATTTATTTCATGCTCAAGCATTTGTCGAAACAATGCTCGATTTGATAAACCCGTTAATTCATCATGGTAAGCAAGGTGGTGCAACTTTGATTGATCTGCTTTGACCTCACCTTTCTGTTCTTCTATTAATGTTACTAGGTAACCTGATAGCAACCCCGTTTCGAAAAGTGCTTTATATTGCAAGTGGAATTTCGTTGAACCAATACGTTCATTCGTTATCGTAAGTTCCGCTTTCCAAGTATTCTTTTCGTCCAACTCGTTTTCAACATCCACTTTAGCAAAATGATGTTTTCGCGTGCTAACCAATTCTAGCGCTGACGATTCAAGTAACGAAGTTGCGCTTATACCTATACGTGTCTCAAACCGTGCATTAACGTACTGAATAGTAAAATCTGTATCAACAACCATCACCGCTTCGTTGCTAAGCTCGAAAGCTTGTTGATAAGACGCAATATTGGGAACACGTGCAGCTTTAACAACAGGCTTAATTTGGATCACAAAGCCATTCGAATTTAAATAATCTGATGGAACCACACTAACTTTAGCTCGAAATTCTTCGCCACTGGTTTTAGTGAAGATCCATTCAAAGTTTGAATTCTCTGATGTTTGTGTGGCGTGCAGCTGATTCAGGAAATCATCGGAGTGAGCACAAACGGCAGATAAAGGTTTATCCACAAGAGCACGTTTCGCTTTTGATTGTGGAGAGAAGAGAAGCAGCGATTCTTGATTCGCTTGCAACACTTGCTTGCTATTAATAAGCAGCATTGGCAACTTCGATGAATCGAAGAGCATCTTAAATAAATTTACAACATCCGACATTTTATCTGGCCAATATTATTTGTTTTTATCCGACCTTCAATCCTGCTCCCAGCGACAAAAGCGCTCGCAGAATTTAGAGCATATTACTCTGACCACTATTTAACGCTACTCCGCCCGCTGCCGTCAAGTGAACGACACTTATTGTCGACAAATTGATTATAATAAGCGCACTCTGGGTAATTCAATACTCTATCATTCTGTAAGAAACACCTGGGAGCTTATGCCCTTCAAACTCAATAGAGTATCCATTAAAATTAAAAATCACATGCTTACCTGACCGATACGTTAACCTAACGCCTTGAGGCATACGCGTGGTTTTAATGCCCAAAGCCTTCATTCGCTGCTCCGCAATATCTGTTATTAGTGGTTCAGATAAAGCCCCCACAACCGTCATGTTGTCTTTTCGTGTTACTGCAGCTTTGTTTGCTTGAGGTCCATCTGAGTATTGATATTCAGCAACTGCCCCTTTTAGATCATATGATTCACACCAAAATGTTGCATTATAAGTGATACTTGAGTCATCACTATTCACTAATCGTTGCTCAAGGCCAGGTCTCATCGAATCCACATTCAATAACTGAATACCAAGCGTATTTTCCACGCCATCAAACTGACCGTTAGACGGTACTTTACCAGTGGCATCTTTGAACCCACAGCGAGGCCCAAATAGCCATTGAGTGTCGCAATGGGAATGCTGGATTAGATCGATACAATCTTGATCAAATACCGTCAGCGCTGGTGCTACAATGAGCTTATAATCTCGTGATTGAACATCTTTTGGATGCCTGATATCGACATTAACCCCCAAACGCCTGAAAGCTGAGTAAAAAAGCGCAAACTGGTGCCAATAACTCAAATCTTGATGATGGGGTTGGTGATTATATGCCCATAAACTTTGATAGTCGTGTAACAACACAACATCGGCTTTATGGGTTGTATCATCAATAAGAGAAAACGGCGAAATATCTAGTTGCTCAATATCTTCAAAACCGCGATCTGGTGTTCCGTCTTGCCGTAGTAGGCCTGAATGCATAATCTCTTGCGCCATATGCGCTGCTCGCCAGCGAAAATAAACAACAGCACTTGCACCATGAGCCCATGCTTGCGCAGTCCAAAGAGCAACCGCATTGTCCGCTGGTAAAGGGTTATATTGTGCCCAATTCGCATGACCACACTGCTGTTCCATCACCCAAAAATCTTTACCGTTTTTTAATCCATGATAAATATCATGATTTAGGCTAATAAGATCGGGATGCCCGGTTCTAGCATATTGTGTTTTAACGTCTTCAGATTCCCATGTGGCGAAAAACTCTAGCATACCTATTGGATAACTGTCCCAAGCAACAAAATCAAGGCATTCAGAAAGGCGGTAAAGATCCGTTTCTTCGGAGAAAATAACGAAGTTGTGGGTAATAAACTGATGCGGTGCTTGTTGACGAATAATCGCTATTTGCTCATCCTGAAAAGCTTCAACCATAGCGGAACAAAATCGACGATAATCTAGCAGGTGCGAAGGGTTAGCTTGCCCTGTCGCAACCTTAATCGGCGGCTTTACTTGTGACCAGCACGTATACGTTTGGCTCCAAAAAATAGTCCCCCATGCATCATTAAGGGCATCGAGGGTTTGGTATTTTTTTTCTAACCACATGGGAAACGCTTGAGCACTAGCGCCTCCAAAAGATTGCCCTGTACCTTCATGCGCCAACTCGTTATCCGTCTGCCAACCGACAACTGCGTCATGATCACAATACCGGCTCACCATGTTCTCTACGATAATACGAGCATACTGACGATAGATTGGACTTGCGTGATCATAATGCCGTCTGGAGCCAAATTGCTTAACCAAGCCATTTTCATCTATCGGGAGAATTTCAGGATGCTTTTCAATTAACCATGCGGGAGGTGTCGCTGTTGGTGTTCCTAGAATGACAAACAACCCAGCAGCGGCATAAATAGCAATAGCCTCGTCTAACCAACCCCAGTCAAAATGACCTTCGGACTGTTCGATTTTAGCCCAGGAAAACTCTGCGATACGCACATAAGACAAGCCTAAAGCCTTTTGCTGCTGGGCGTGTATTTTCCAGTTTTCAGGAGAGGTATGTTCTGGATAATCACATACACCCAACTCAAGATTCTTGTCCATGTTTATATCTCTATTACTGAACTTCTTTAATCGCTTGAGAAATACCATCCAATGTCAAAGGAAACATGCGCTCCGTCATTAACTCATGAATAATGCCTATTGAATGGTAGTAACTCCAATATTGAGATGGCTGTGGATTTAACCAAGCAGCATGTTCAAAGTGATCGAGCAAACGTTGCATCCAAACAGAGCCAGGTTCTTCGTTCCAATGTTCAACACTGCCACCTGGGTAAGTGATCTCGTAAGGTCCCATAGTCGCATCACCGACAAACAATGCTTTGTAATCACGTCCATATTTATGAATGATCTCTTGGATTGGGATCCCTTCTGTTGTTCGCCTTTTGTTGTCTACCCAGACATTCTCATAAACGCAGTTATGAAAATAGAAGAATTCAAGGTGCTTAAATTCAGCACGCGCAGCGGAAAATAATTCTTCACAGGATTGAATATGGGCATCCATCGAGCCACCAACATCAAAGAACATCAACACCTTCACGGCATTATGCCTTTCGGGCACCATTTTTAGGTCTAAATAACCTGCGTTTCGTGCTGTACTAGAAATAGTTGATGAAATATCAAGTTCTTCTGTAGCACCGGTTCGAGCAAACTGTCTTAGCTTACGCAATGCGAGTTTTATGTTTCGAGTACCGAGTTCAGCGTCACCTGATAAGTTTTTAAAGGTTCTCTTATCCCACACTTTAACAGCCGAGAAACTTCGGTTGCCATCTTGCCCTACTCTGACGCCTTCAGGGTTGTACCCATAAGCGCCGAAAGGTGATGTGCCGCCTGTACCCACCCATTTATTACCACCTTGATGTCTTTTTTCCTGCTCTTTAAGCCTTTCTTCAAAAGCTTTCATGATCTCTTCCAATCCACCTAGAGCTTCTATCTGCGCTTTTTCTTCGTCTGTCAGGTTCTTTTCAAACTGCTTACGTAACCATTCCTCAGGAATGTCCTTCCCTATCAAATCAATACTCTCGACGCCCTTAAAGTAATCAGCGAAAGCACGATCGAATTTATCGTAATGGCTTTCATCTTTAACCAATGTGAGCCGAGATAAAAAGTAGAACTCATCCGTTGAAGCAAATACAACGCCTTTTTTTAACGCCCGCAATAGATCCAACAACTCTCGAATGGTTACGGGAAGCCGGTACTCTCTGAGCTTGAAAAAAAACTCAATGAGCATTAGCGTCTCGCCATAAAGGCTAGTTTCTCAAACAATTGTATATCTTGCTCATTTTTTAATAATGCACCGTACAAGGGAGGAATACTCTTCTTGCCACTTGTGTTTTGCAGCACTTCAGCCGGAATATCTTCTGCAACAAGGAGTTTAAGCCAATCAATTAGTTCTGATGTTGACGGCTTCTTCTTAAGCCCGGGCATATCGCGTACCCCAAAAAATGATTCTAACGCTTCACTCAATAACGACTTTTTAAGCTCTGGGAAATGAACATTAACAATGTCTGTCATTTCCTCTTTTGTTGGGAATTGAATGTAGTGGAAAAAGCATCGCCTTAAGAATGCATCAGGAAGCTCTTTTTCATTGTTAGAAGTGATAATAACAATAGGACGCTGTTTAGCTTTAATAACTTGTTGTGTTTCGTAAACATAAAATTCCATTTTATCGAGTTCAAGCAATAGGTCATTAGGAAATTCGATATCTGCTTTGTCAATCTCGTCAATAAGCAGTACCGGACGTTCTTCCATTTGGAAAGACTCCCACAGCTTACCCTTAACAATATAGTTACTGATATCCTTAACTTTTTCATCACCGAGTTGTGAGTCTCGTAACCTCGACACCGCGTCATACTCGTACAACCCTTGTTGGGCCTTGGTTGTCGACTTAATATGCCATTGCAAAAGAGGCACACCAAGGCTATTAGCCAACTCTTCTGCTAGCATCGTTTTGCCGGTGCCGGGTTCACCTTTGATCAGCAATGGCTTTTCAAGTGTGATCGCGGCATTAACTGCGAGTTGAAGCTCTTTGCTGGCAATGTAATTCTCTGTACCGTTAAATGCCATTATTTCCTCTGAATGTTTACTATT
>CAZVDU010000201.1:0-6167 GCA_964625615.1 uncultured Pseudoalteromonadaceae bacterium
ACACATAGCGCTTAATCGAAAAATACTCGACTACTCGCAAATGTTAGCTTATGCGACAAAAGCAGAGTTTCATACTATCAATACCTTCGAAGTACCGAGCATGGAGCCTGCTATGGGTATGGGGTACGTCAATATTGATTTTGAAAGGGTAAAACGTGATACCGAGAAATCCCACAAACAGAAGATGCAACGATTGCTTGCAGAGCAGGATTTAGCAAGCACGCAATGCCATATTGTGCAGGGGCGACCAGATATCGCCATCCCTAAACTAGCTGGCAATATAGATGCCCAAGTAGTTGTTTTGGGAACTGTGGGCAGAACCGGTTTATCAGCCGCTTTCATCGGTAACACAGCAGAATACATATTAGCCAATCTCAACTGTGAGATTTTAACCCTAAATGCGCAGTAGTGATCGACATCATTCTTTGTAAAGTCGCTATGAGCGCCAAGGAGTTATCATGCAAAACATCCATAGAATTTTAGTAGATATTGACCCAGATAAAACAGAACAGCCTGCACTTATAAAAGCTCTCAACTTTGCCAAACACCAAAAGATTACGATTAGGCTACTAAGTTGCTTGTACTACCCTTCAGTTGTTGCCAACAATCTGTTGACACCAAATCAACTTGAAAAAACACAAACAGCCATTTTAAGAATGAATGAAGGCAGACATCAAAAATTGATGGAGAAGCATCTACATGAAAATGTCACTTATGAAACAGAAGTCATATGGCATTCACCCATTTACCAAGGCATTCTATCAGTTGTTGAACAATTTAAGCCTGACCTAGTTATAAAAGCGACACATCAACATGAAACTATTGCCAAACGCTTTTTCACACCTACTGATTATTATTTACTCAAAGCCTGTCCTACTCCTATTCTGCTGGTGAAAAGCCGCCCTTGGTCAGAAGATACCTGTGTCGCCGCAGCAATCGACCCAGAACATGTGTTAAGCAAGAAAAGTAAGCTAGATAAAAACATTTTGAAAGCTGGCTATGAAATATCTTCTTCACTGGATATGACATTACATGCGTTGCATTGTTTTGATCCTAGCTATTGGGAGATATTTATTGAAGCTATTGAAAAAAGCGGTGTTTCAGCCGATATTTTCCAAGATACTAGTGACAGCAATTCGTCAACGGTACTCGAAAAACTGCGTTATCAGCATAATATAAAGTTTACTCAAGCCTGTTCCGAATATATTCCCAGCAGTGAACATCAACACCTCATTTCCGGCACGATGGAAGGCACACTTCCCCAAACATTAAAACGCCTGAATACGGGTATTCTGGTTCTGGGTACGACCTATCGGACGGGGCTATTGGGAAGTACAGCACAAAAGCTAGTTGAGATCGTAGACTGTGATCTGCTTGCCATAAAACCATCAAATTTTGAAACACCATCCATTTAAACGGAGAACATAATGTGAACGTTGCTTTTTTCAACACAAAACCATACGACCGAGATTACTTTGATAAAGCTAACGAGCCGTTTGGACATAACATAGACTACTTCTTGCCGCATCTTACGCTAGAGTCAACCTCACTCATTAGCAATCAGAAGGCGATCTGTGCCTTTATCAATGATGATCTAAATGCTGACGTACTGGAATCGTTAAAAAATAATGGTGTGGAGCTAATCGCTCTGCGCTCAGCTGGCTTTAACCACGTTGACATGTATGCAGCAAAAAAACTCGAATTGCCCGTTGTTCGCGTACCCGCTTACTCACCTTACGCCGTTGCAGAACATACCGCAGGCCTATTGTTATGCCTAAACAGAGGAATACATAGAGCACACAATCGCGTACGAGAAGGTGACTTCTCTTTGCGTAATTTAATGGGGTTTGATTTGCACGGTAAGACCGTTGGCATTATCGGTACGGGGAAAATAGGACGGGCATTCGCGCGCATTATGCAAGGCTTTGGTTGTAACGTTATTGCTCACGACGTTATTCAAAATGTGCAATGTATGGATGCTGGAATTAAGTACTTGGAGCTTAAAGAATTATTATCAAAAGTTGATGTTTTGTCTCTACATTGCCCTCTCACGCCTGACACAAATCATTTAATCGACAACAAAGCCTTATCGCAAATGCAGCAAGGTGTGACTATTATTAATACAAGCAGAGGTAAGTTAATAGACACAAAAGCTATTATCAATGGCTTAAAAACAGGAAAAGTCGGCTTACTAGGGTTGGATGTTTACGAAGAGGAGGAAGCGCTGTTTTTTGAAGATAACTCATCGACAGGTATACAGGACGATTTGCTCGCAAGGTTAACGACATTTCCAAATGTAATAATAACCAGCCATCAGGGTTTCTTCACTCATGAAGCTATGAAGAATATCGCACAAACCACTTTAGCGAATATCAGCGCCTTTGAATCAGAGGGCCAAATTAAAAATGGTGTAAATCTAGCGTGAGCGAACCAATAAACAACAAGCATTTAAAAATAGGCATTTTAACAGGTGGAGGAGACTGCTCTGGTCTCAACGCGACAATCCGTAGTGTTGCTAAGAGCCTTATTCTAAACTGCAAGGCAGAAATAGTTGGCATACAAGACGGTTTTTTAGGATTCATTGAAAGGCGCAGTAGAGCGTTACACTATGATGACTTAAGTGGGATTTTATCTCAAGGCGGCACTTTGTTGGGATCAAGTAATAGAGGTAGTCCATTTGATTACAACAGCAAAGACTTATCGCAAGAAGTTATGGATTATTACAACCAACTAGGGCTTGACGGTCTTGTTGTGATAGGCGGCGACGGTTCACTGACTATCGCCTATGAGATGTCAAAACTAGGTATGCAAATTGTAGGCATCCCAAAAACAATCGACAACGACTTAAATGGCAGTGACTACACCTTAGGATTTAATAGTGCCATCACCATAGTTACTGATGCACTTGATCGTTTACACACAACAGGTCAATCCCATAAACGCGTAATGATACTTGAAACTATGGGGCGATATGCGGGCTGGATAGCACTACATTCTGGCATCGCCGGTGGTGCAGACATCATATTACTGCCAGAATTTTCTTATGATATTCAAGAAGTTGCAGATGCTTGCAAGCGACGTATGGGTGAGAGACAGTGCGCTATTATTGTGGTAGCTGAAGGAGCGGCCGAAACTGGCGGTGACTTAACCATACAACAAACAGTAACAAACAGTCCCGATGCCAGAAGGCTCGGAGGCATTGCTAATGTCCTAAAAGCACAGCTTGAAGCAGAACTGGATTCAGAGATACGTGCCACGCAATTAGGCCATATCCAACGAGGGGGTTCACCAACGGCTTTCGACAGAATATTTGCCACTAACCTCGGTTGCTACGCAGCATCACTTGTTGCTCATAAAGAGTTTGGTCAGGCTGTCGTATCTAAAAACAATAGCCTAACTACCGTGCCGCTTCACCAAGTAGCACATAAAACTAGACAAGTTACAGTAGATGACCCTGCGTTAGCGAGCGCTTTATCTCTAGGAATAAGTTTTGGCAGCTTAGAATTAACTAATCAACTAGTGCGTGCGGCAGACTAGTCACTCTTTTGATCAGCGATAACGCGCGTTAAGCCTTTTTGCAGCAGTGACGTTGTAAGCTCGTTCACCAAAACCCTTGATACAAGCAGGCCGAAGATAAAGCAGATAGCTATGACTACCAAGGAATTGCTGAAAAGCAATATGCCACCACTCACTAAGATTCCAATAGACAAGATTGGTACCAACAAAGATATCAAAGCAAATTTGGAGACTACACCCTCTTCTTGGATCAGCTTCTGCGCTTCTTCGAGCACAGTGAATTGCTTCTCTCTCGGTAGATCAGATATCTCATCAAAATAATCAATATAGGCTTTGATATTCATAGCGACTCAATCAAATTCAAAACAACAGATTAACGGCCTACACCAGAATATTCAAGGAGAACCAACTTAATCAAAAGGTTAAGGAATGGGTAATATCAAGCTGCGTTTATTATCGCTTATCCAATACAAACGAATAAGGGCTAACTACATTAAAGCAAAGGCTTTCCTGGCGATTTTGTATCTAGATTAGGATCAACAACATGTTGCAAGCTCGTTAAAATCCCAATGCTTTCTTGTTTAAGAAACCCAACCTTAACAAGCCAGTCCAAGCCATCCTTCATTGAATCAAAATAAGCAAAATGGATGTCTTTAGTATATGGCTCGAGCATCATCTGCATCATCTCTCTAGCCATCATATTGGGGGCAAGAATAGCTTCATGAGTCATGCCGCTCTCAATACTCCATACATAGTGCTTATCTGCGACCTCTTTCAAGTCAGGTGTACCAAGCTCAAAATGAGTCAAATCATGGTAGTTAGCCCAAGGTCTGTCATCATTAAAATGTGCGTTAACTTTTTGTTGAATCTTAGCCGAATTAGCTTCCGCCCCTTCGCGATTAAAGCCGCCCATAACTTTAATATAGATGACTCGGTCAATAATCCGCTGAAATGCATTACCGTGTTCTTGCCATGAGTTCATCAGTCATCCCTATACGTTGAGTAAAGCATCTCTTCTAGAATCTTACGATAAATAGTTTTTTTGACAGACGTAATAACATGTCTACCTTTAAATAGGTTATGGCAATACCGCACACAAAATAATGATAGCGTTAATCAATTCACTTATACAAGATAATGGAGTTACAAAAAGTAAGTGTTATATTGGAGAAGTAAACTTGTTACGAAAAATGGCCTTATGTTGCCACTTTCATTTCTACAAAGCGCCAGGTAAAAACGTAAAGCTAAACGCTCTATATCAACTCATAAGCATCACAGCTCAAAGCCTAAAGACTGCAAACTACTCAGGAGTAGCTGTCATCTCTCTCAGGCGTATTGTTATATTTAACTACTCTGTAAATTCTATCAAAACGGTATTTTCAGGGGGCTTATCGTTTTCTATTCTTGTCGAGTGAAGCATTTGAATTCTCCATTTAGAATTGACTTTCACTAATACTGCACTCTCAAGCCAACTCGCCGGAAACGTTTCATATTTATTAACTTACAACTGTTTGCGTTCAATATATCAATTCACTTCAGCGAGTTGTCGCACTACAACAAGAATCCTTACTCAAATCTTGGGACGGTGCCATAGATTTACAATAATCGGCACAAAAGAAATAAAAAATTACCGTGCCTTTTCTACGCTGGTTTGAGAAGATGACGAAACGCTTCGGGAGTGTACAATAGATAATAAAGGAGTAAGCGTTGTCTCAGATTCATTTAAACTGGCGAGATGATTAAAATGTGTCGGTCTAAATTTTTTTCGTTGCTTTTCTGTTGTTTGATTGCCAACACTGTGCATGGCAAACTTGTTGTTGTTTACCCGAGTGTTCCCGCCCCTTTTGACCAAATATTCAATGAAATTCTAGAAGGCATAGATACAAATCACGCTGGAGATATAGCACTAAAAGCGATAACAAAAAAAGATTCGACCGAAGAAGTTTTAGAATGGATTGAAAATATAGATAGTTCAATGGTGATTGCACTGGGTCGCAGTGGCTATGAAGTTGCTAAGGGCCTAGATGATAATATACCTGCAGTGGTAGGTGCGTTGCCAATTAAACCCAATGGTGTATCAGGTGTCAGTTTAATTGGTGACCCTAAACTTTTGTTTGACGCATTGAGTGTATTAGCACCTCAAATAAATACCGTACACGTCGTTTATAGTCCCGCTAATGAATGGCTCATTAATCTTGCCCAAGAGCGTGCAAATTCAATGGGACTACACCTAAATATGCTAAAGGCAACCGATATTAAAGTAGCTGTAAAAATGTATGGTGAATTACTCGATAAGCTAAACGTTGATGAAGAGGCTCTTTGGTTACCGTTAGATCCAGTTACCGCCAATGAACAAGTTATCTTACCCAATTTATTAAAACGCTCTTGGGAAAAGAATGTGGTCCTATTCTCCAGTAAACCTGCTCACGCTAGACGAGGTGCATTATTTTCAATGTACCCTGATCACAATAAACTAGGCAGTGAGTTAGTAAAAATGGTAACTGCAATGCAACAGACACAAAGTGATGCAGGCGTCATACCTTTAGGTGACATGAAACTCGCTGTTAATTTAAGAACAGCCGCTCATTTGGGTTTTAACTATAAAAACCAACAGAAATCACAATTTCATTTAACCTTTCCTTAAAGACGAA
>CAZVDU010000202.1:0-6136 GCA_964625615.1 uncultured Pseudoalteromonadaceae bacterium
AGATAATTAGTTTGAATTATCAAAAGAAATACGAAAGCAGCAGGTCTATTTTTTGGGCACTGCTGCTTTCGTATTTCTTTTTACAACCCATTTATGCCCAACCTATTCAGTTTGATATTCCATTAAAACCTAATCAAGCGATTATTCTTGAGTCTGCTAGAACAGGTTTTTCTGTTCAGCTCAACCACAATAATGCGCAGTCGCTGAAGAGTTATTCTGCCTACGTACAGCAAGTGGTTATTTTTCCAGAAAATAATCAAGAAGCCCTGTATCGCCTTGTGGTTACACCAGATCAACGTGTTGATATAGGGAGTACTGACTTTGCGTATCGAGTCAAGGATATTGAAACAAAAGAAGTTGTTTTATATCGATTTTTAAATACGCTTGGTCGGCAGTTAAACGAAGAGAAAGATGGTAATGGTGATAGTTTGGTACTGGCTCAGCTTAAACAGTTGCAAAGAGAGCTAGCATTATCTGATGAATCGCAATGTTTGTCATCTGTCGTTTTGACTGAGCTTTTAATTGTAAATGAACAGATTGATGAGGGCCTTGAGAGTATTGAACAAGTGATTAAGCGTCAAGGTCAATCATGCCTTTATGCGTCGGCTTTAGCACTAAATACGACATTTAATTTGTATCGATTTGCTGATGCTAATAAGCACGCAATTACCTTACTGAAGTCAGATTTTAGTTGGGCTATTAAATCGACTCAGTCGGAGTCTGATTGGCATGAGTGGAAGGGTAAGTATTCATGGTTAGATGAAGTTGATGTTCAGTCTTCGATATCGGGTTTTGAGGAGGATAGGTTCTCGTCATTGCATCCTAAGTTACTGCTCCAGCTAGGTTTTAGTAATGTATTGTCAGGCTCAACACAATCTGACAAAGCCATGATGGACGTTGGGAAGTTTTCCCTTGATCGTGCGCATGCCAAGATCCAAGCCCAAAAGCTGACGGAACTATTACCGGATTTATACAATGGCTTTGCTACCTACTGGTCATTGACCGGAGACAATGCTGCATCAGCACGCTTCTTGAACATGGCAATACAAACGAAAAAGCAGTTAGGCTTAGATCGAGAAACAGCTGATTTCCTCAATAACCTGGCACTTGTGTATTTGTGGTCAGGACAGCTAGCTGATGCTCAAATGCGTTTTCGAGAGGCGATTGCACTGGCTGAGTTTAGTGGTAATTATTTTGCTAAAGCAACGATGACAGCCAATTTAGCCAAGACATATCGTATGGTTGGCGAAACTCATACTGCAAGGCGTTACTACAATGAAGCACTTGCACTGAGTGACGGAAAAGTAAAAGACAGGGATATGGTCAATACCCACCTGGCGTTGGCAAGGATTGAATTGATGGAAGAGCAATTTGATCGTGCACTGGAGCAGTTGAATCAGGCTGATGAGCTTGCAAGGTCTCTTCGTCCTGAAAAGCTTGGGTTGATATATTCATTGAAAGCCGAAGCTTATGCTCATCAGAGTAACTTACCTCTGGCTAAAGAGATGTCGATGATGGCTGAAAAGTCTTTGGAAGATATCTTAAAAGCCTCTGATAGGGCGGATGCTTGGGTATCTATTGCAAAGACACAGCTTAAACTGGCTGAGTTTTCTCTGGCGCAACATAGCATGGCTCAGGCCTCTGAGCTTATCTCTGCAGAACACCCCACTCAATTGAAATTAAGGTCGCTTGAGTATCAGATGCAGCTAATCGTTGATAAAGAGGATATTGCCACACTGAACGAACTATTCGACAGAGCAAGGCAACAGGTATTTCAGATAGAATCATCGTTGGACTTCTACCAAATGGGGCCAAATTGGCTGTCCCATGTTAGAGATCTTTACGATGCCCATTTGACAGTATTATTAAACACACCTTCCGCTGATAATGCAGAGCTAGCCCTTACCTTAATTGATGAATACCACAGTAAGGCCTTTTTGAGAAAGAGGCTCTTTTACGCAAACCAGACTGATGCTCTGCCTGAGCAGACTGATCAGATATGGCAAGATAAACTCGAAACAGAAATTGCAGTGGTTAATGCGAACTCCGACGAGCAAAAGCGCAAAGCGATAAGAAAACTGGATACCCTTAATGAACAGTGGAGTATCACCAATGGTTTAGGCCGGGACGCTGAAACAGTCCAACTTATAGAGACTGTTAGTGTCTCTGATATTCAAAAGAGCATTGAGCCGAAAGAGGCTATGCTGCGATATATAACACTCAAAGACAAATGTTTCGTAGCTGCTATTACAAAGAAAGCTAACCAGATTCAAACAATACAATGCCCTCCTGAATTAGGAGAGGAGCAACACTTTTCAGGTGCGCAGTATGCTAATCTTTATAAACAGATTCACGCGAATAGGTTTGTTCCAGACTTTGTTACGCGCCATGATGATATTGAAAAGCTCATTATCATACCTGATGCTAAGTTTCACATTTTACCTTTTTCACTGCTCAGAATTGACCACGCGCAGTATCGATATTTGGGAACTCGTTATGAAATTGTACGAGGGTTGTCTGTATCAACTTACTTAAATGAGCGTGATTCTGGGTTAAGTAAGAATAGTGACATGATTGCTGTATTTGATTCTCCGATGTTTCAACCGCCACAAACTTCTAACGATCATAAATCCTCAAAAAGCTGGTTTAACTCTCTAAGTGATCTGCATTGGGCATCGAAAGAAGGTGATGCGATTCAGGAGGTATTCTTTGATCGTGATGTTGATAGGAAGTCTCGCGAACAGGCAAAAAATGATGTTTTGCTATCTTCATCCTTTCGTCGAGCAAAAATACTGCATGTTGCAACACACGGCTATTTTAACCCTGAGCAGCCTGAAATAGTCGGCTTGGCAACATCTTATCGAACAACAGACAAGGGTTTTAATGTTGGCTTTTTATCGCAAAGTTTTCTTCTGAGCCAACCTTTCGACAATCAGCTGGTGGTATTAAGTGGTTGTGAGACTGCGTTGGGGCGTTATTCTGATAGCGAAGGTTATGTCAGTTTATCTTATGGCTTTATTTCAGCTGGCGCTGGGTCTGCTATAAGCACTTTGTGGAAGGTCGGAGATAAGCCCACGGCGATATTTATGCGCCACTTTTACAGTGCGTTACGAGACACGAAAAGCAGTTCAAGAGCATTGCTCATGGCACGAAGGGCAATGGCCAGTGAATCAAATTATCGATACCGATCTGCTCAACATTGGGCAGGATTCGCCCTCCAACTATCCAAGCGAGATGCAGAATACTTTGACTTTTAAAAAGCTGCCAAGCTAATCAATATCAATAACGCGATCATAATGAGCACTGTCACATAGTAGCCCTTGAATATCTGTCACTCCCAAAACACTAAGTGCAGTTAATTTTTCTGAGCCTTCTGTACTTCTTGCACTCTTCGCATCTTCGGTACTTGCCGTTGAGAGGATAATGTTAGTAACACTGAGTTCTTTTAAGGTCGTAGCGTATCTTTGGAGCTCAGACTTATCCGATGCGATTCGAGTCGCCGTCGCGTGGCAGAGTTCAATGATAGAAGGCTTGAGCTTTTGGGCACGCTCTAGATCTGAAAAGCTATTGTCATTGATATTCAGCGCGATGCGGTACCCAACTTCATGTAAAGATTTTATCTGTTTTTCTAAGAAAGCCATTTCTACGAGGGGTGTGTGTTCGGTTAGTTCGAAAACAATCTGAGGTGCAATGTGTTGACACAGGTTGGTTATTTCTCTAAAGATTTTCGATAGAAACAGGCTAGAACCGATCCGAATAGATAAAAAATGCTCTTCGGGAAGTTCGTGTTGAACGCTTAATGCCTTTACTAAAATGGCGTATTCAAGTTCGTCATTGAGACCACACTCTTTGGCGCAATTCAATAACTCATCTGTACCTTCTAATTCGGAATTTTCAGGCCCACGGGCTATGGTTTTATAGCCCTCTACTTCACCACTCTCTACTGAGATAATTGGCTGTAGTTGGACACGAATACTATCGCTCAGGATAATATCTTCCAATACTTGATGGATATTCGACTCCACGGCATTCGCTTTTTGCGCACTTTGCATTGTTGTCTACTCCTAGGGTGTAATTGAATACAGCTATTATAAATTCGCTGGAATAGGTATAAGACTATGCCATCGTCCTAATAGGCGAAAATTGATTTTAGTTATGAGCTTAATCGAAAAGATCGATGTAGAGCATGAATGCTTCATTAAGAGCGCTTTTATGCGGCACATCAAAGCGTTCTTTTTGTTGTTATCAGGACAATGAATGAGCATTACTCAATGAAGTAAGTTTAAGCTGAATTTTATAGTGTGACTTGTGTCGCACTTTTAGTGCTGTTATAGTGTGACACAAGTCGCACTTATGATGAACCTTTATGCAATTGACGGCCCCTGAGTTAGAAATTCACAAATTGTTATGGCAAGAGCAACCCCAAACAGGTAAAGCCATTCATAGTCGCTTGGAAGCGCTTTATGGATGGACCTACTCCTCCACTCGCAAAACGTTGGAGCGTATGCTTGCGAAAGAAATGGTACGCAGTGAAAACCAGGGTAATAAAAAAATCTATTACAGTTTGCTCGATAAAGTACCGACCTTAGCGATGTATGCGCAGGACTTCGCCAAACGTGTTTTAGAAATTGATGGACCAGTTCCTATCTCGATGTTCTCGGATAGCCAGTTGATAAAGCCGGATGAATTAAAAGAACTTGAGCAACTGCTTCAACAATTTAATGATGATAAGGAGCAGGGTAAAGCATGATGTCATGGGATCTTTCTTCGATAATACTGCAACTCTCAGCTTGGTTGCTAGCGACACTGATCGTAGGTGTCTGCCTAAACCGACTGATGAAACACAACGCTTTACCAGCCAGTGTCTGGTGGTGCGGATTAGTGATAACCATGCTGGTTTTTATACCCATTTCTTCTGTCGTACCGGTGAATATTATTGGTGCTTATTGGGTAGAGGGTGAGTATGCACTCACTAACGTGGGGCGTAGCATTAGCGCAAATATCGACTTGGGCACGCCTATTACTGGTCATCTAGCCACAAGCATTTTACTGCTTGGGATAGCTGTTATTAGCTTGTGGCGACTCGCTAACCTGTACCGTGATTACACCAAGTTTAAGCGACTGATCACTGGTGCAATTCCTTACTACTCGGATAGCTACCACTATCCAGCATTTATTACCTCTTTGAATGCATCAGCATTCGCTATGGGCGTGTTTAGACCGGTTATTGCTTTACCTGATTATTTCTTGTCTTTACCAAAAGCTCAGCAAAATATTTTACTCGAACATGAGTGCATGCATATAAAGCTTGGGGATACTATTGCAGTGGTTTTTTGGCGTGTGCTGTGCGCGGTGTGTTGGTTTAATCCATTCTTAAAGAGACTAGAGGCAGGCATAAATCAGAGCTTCGAATTAAGGTGCGATGAGAAAACTATAAAGAAGCGCCAGTGTTCGCGTATTGAGTATGCGCAGGCGTTATTAAACTGTCTGACATTGGGCACAAGTGGCAAGGCAAATGGCTTGTCACTAGGGTTTAGTGAATGCAAATTATCGTTGCAGGATTATAAAAAGCGCCTCAAGTGGATTGTTGCTAAGCCTTCTCACTCGAACCACCTGAATACGTCGTTATTGTGGGTGGCAATGATCACGATGGTTTTTGGGATCAACTCTGCATTTGCAGCAATCTCAAGCTCTCAAGAGACCTGGCTTCATCCTGTTAGTCAATTTAATGTTAGCTCAGAGTTTGGCAGTATTGCGTCTATTCGAGGTAATAAGTCGCATCGAGGCATTGATTTAGTCGGGCCAATTGGCACACCCGTGTATGCTAGTGCGTCGGGGAAAGTGATGATTGCAGATAATACTAGCCTGGCAAAGGCTTATGGTAATGTGGTCGTTATCCAACACCCTAAAGAATGGCAGAGTATGTATGCTCATTTAAGCGTTGTTAACGTTAAATCAGGGCAATACGTTTCTCAAGGCGATGTTATTGGCTTAATTGGGCAATCGGGGCGAGTAACGGGGCCCCATTTGCACTTTGAGCTTGCTCACCAGCAGCAACCTGTTGATCCAAATAGGTATTTGCAGAAGAAAGGCCGCTAAGTTGGCCTAAACATTGAATACCCTCGATTCGTCTAAT
>CAZVDU010000203.1:0-6088 GCA_964625615.1 uncultured Pseudoalteromonadaceae bacterium
TTAATTTGCTCCATCAATGCTTTTCGGGCTCTATTAAGAATGACACCCACATTGTTTGCTTTAATACCACTCACTTCTGAGATTTCTTGGTAACTTAATCCTTCCATAGATAGTGTAACCACTTGCCTTGTTTGAATGGGTAACTCCCTCACAGCAACAAGCAGAGAGTTGATCTGTTTGTCCTGCTGCAATGTCCTTTCAGCGCTAGCCATAGAGCTTTTCGCTGGGTTTTCTGTTTCGCAATAGCTATCGTTATGCGGTTGTTTGGCATGGTACGCCACATGATTTACCGCCCTATTATGTGCAACACGCATCACATAGGTTTTCTCGCTACTTTCCCCTTTAAAGCCTTTTAACGCCTGCCACACAGCCAGTGATATCTCTTGCAAAAGCTCCTGTTGCAAATGATGATTCGCCTCATAGGTTGACGCTACACGCGAAAGCAAAGCGCTATACTGCTCTAGCGTTTTCTTAAAATCTCGACTCAAATTATATGTCCAATTGGCTCGTCTACCTTAAGCATCATTCAATTGAATTCCTGTTTCTTCATAGTCATAGCCCATCTAGAAATATTACAAATTCTTTTTATAAGATGCATAAAACTCAAATTCAAAGATAGCAGAGGCAATAGCCTACCAATCTGAGGTGTATTCAAAGGTAATTTACTGTATAAGATTAGCAGGTCCTAAAGGCAAAAAATTGACATTTGATCATGAAAAAACTCACTCTGTTCATTCTTATACCACTGCTTTTACTCGTCGCCACACTCTTTTATCGAGCAAACACGCATTTTGACGATCTTCAATATAAGGTGTCTCAACCCTTAACACCAAAGAACATAGACAAAGCAGGGGCTGTGCAACGTTTTGCTCAAGCTATAAGAATCCCCACTATCTCACATGAAGATGACCATCAGCTCGACACCAATGCCTTTGAACAACTTATTCAACACATTGCACACTCTTTTCCTTTAGTTCATCAACATGCGGAGCTAACAAAATTCAATCAATATAGCTTGTTATTTAAATTTGAAGGAAGCAACGCGTCGTTAAAACCCGCGTTATTTATGGGTCATACGGACGTTGTTCCAGCAGATGAAGACACCTTAGACGACTGGCAGAACCCACCCTTCAGTGGCATAGTTGAGAATGACATCATCTGGGGCCGAGGCACGTTAGACGATAAAGTCAGTGTTTTTGCTTTATTAGAATCAATGGAATACCTACTTGAGCAAGGTATTAAGCCAGAAAGAACCCTATACTTTGCCTTCGGGCATGACGAAGAGCTAGGTGGTGACAAAGGTGCCAAAGCAATCGCCGCAAGCTTCGCACAGTCAAACACCGAGTTTGAATTTATCATCGACGAAGGCGGTGTCGTCACACAAGATTTAATGGCCGGTGTAACGGAGCCTCTCGCACTAATAGGTATTGCCGAAAAAGGCTTTGTTAACCTGCGACTCACCGTCGAAGACGAAGGTGGACACTCCTCTCAACCACCTATCAACACAGCTGCCGGTATTATTGCGCAAGCAGTGGTTGCCTTAGAAGCCAACCCTTTTCCTGCTGACTTGTCCTTTATCAGCATGACCTTCGACAAAGTCGGCTCCTACACACCGTTGAAAACAAGATTACCCTTGTCGAACCTTTGGTTACTCTCCCCTATTGTCAAAAGTACCTTGCTAAGTGTACCAAGCACTGCTGCAAGTATTCATACAACCACAGCCGCCACTATGCTCAAAGGCAGCTCAAAATCCAATATACTGCCGACAAAAGCCGAAGCAGTAGTGAACTTTAGAACCTTGCCAGGCGATGACATCAAAACAGTAGAAGAACACGCCAAAAAAGCCATTAACGATCCGAGAGTCAAAATAGAGAGTTTTATGGGGAACGAGGCGTCTACCGTATCCAGCACAAACAGCACATCGTTTAAGCTACTCGAAAGCACCATTCGCCGATTAGATCAATCAATACTGGTCGCACCCTATTTAGTGCAAGGAGGTACAGACGCTAAACACTTCGACGGTCTATCAAACAACATCTACCGATTTTTAATGATTCGCCTAGATCAAACCAGTGTTAAACGCTTTCATGGTGTTAATGAGCAAATACCCGTCGACGAATACTTACAAGCCATCCAATTTTACACCGCCATAATCGAAAAAGCAGCGACGAGTGAGTTGTAGTGTATAAAAACCGTCGGAGATAGCCTGTTTGCTTAAAAAGCAAGGGACGGATATGATTATTTTAGAAACTAATGTATTAAAAGGATGAATGTATGTCAGTTTATAAAGTTCTTGGTTTTGGAGTATTCGTATCTCTCTTGTTCGTGCAAACGTCAGGTGCTCAAGAGAGTAAAGAGAAGTCAAACAAACAAAGCGAAAAATATGTCGAACGTATAGAGGTTGTCGGACAAAAGCCTCGACGTTTGTTGTTAAATGAATATAAGAGACACCAAAGAGATTTTATATCATCATTTAATGACTTGGTTGATGACAAGCAAATGCAGGTAGTTTGTAAACTTGAACAGTACAGAAAATTAAGTCGTGTCCGGAAAAAGAATTGCCAGCCAAGGTTTATTAAAACCATTCTTTCCAAAGCCACGCAAAGAGACTTTAACAGAGACATTACTTTTCTAGACACTAACGTGAGCAATGACCTTGTTGTGCAGAGCGAGAGGCCGCAGGCTCAAAAAATACTGATTGAAGAGTACATTAGGTTTCAAAAGTTGACTGTTGACATACTCAACAAGAACCCAGAACTAGCAGCTACCTATATCAAAATGGAAGACACGCTCGCGCAGTATCAAAACTATAAAAAGAATTAGTTTGATCTGCTTTAATCTAACAGGGCATTTCAATAAAGGAATATAACCTTATCTGGCAAAAAAACTATCATATTGGTATTGTAGGATGTTGATACTGATTGGCGACACTCAATAAAAAGCCAATCACACGAACTCGTCAAATGAAACTATTACCAATTCATGACTGTTGATGTTATTTTCTGACAGAAAAATTAATCATTAGTAAATAAAAGGAACTTACGATGAAACTTACCCTTGCTAGCATTATCTTAACCGGCCTATTGTTCTCTCCAAAGCCCATTGCGAATGAAGTTAGTGACTTTAATACAGTCTACAAAGCTTACAATCAAGCTCTAGAGTCCGGTGATAAAGAACAAACCCTTGAACTAGCTAAGCAAGCAGTCTCTCTTGGAGAATCAACATTTATCGACGACCGAGAAAACTTACATAACCTTAAGCTTAATCTCGCCGCTGCCTATATAGATGTTAAAGAACATGAGCAGGCTGCCAAAACTTATGAGGCCTTACGAGAAGAGATTGAGCGAAGAGACGGGAAAGTTTCACAGGATTATTTAACGGTAACATTGGATTTACTGGAACTCTACTCTCGAAACGACTGGCCTCGACAAAAACGAGAGTATAGAGACAACCGGGCTGAGAGCATTGCGTCACATGTTATATCGCTTACCAAGAAGCTTGCAAAGAAGACACCCGAAACGGCAACAAGCAACTTTTATATAGCATCGAAAGTGCTATACAACAGTAAAGGAATACCAAAAAACTATGTCAGCGTTGTCAAATTAACCGAAAAAGCGCGCAATATGCTCGTCAATGATTTTGGCGAAAATGATTTGAAAACGATTGAAACCCGTTATCGTCTTGGTCGGCTTAATATGAGAAAAGGCCGTTACAAAAAAGCGGTAGAAAACTTCGAAGAAGTCGTTGCTACGATAGAAGCTGAATACGATACATCTCACCCTTATGAAGTTGCGTCACATGCTGCACTTATTGAAGTTTACGAAAACTTAGGAAAGTCAGATGAATCAACGAAGCATTGTATTGCGATAGGTCAAATAACACCCTGGGAAGATGACGCTGAGCCAACACCACTATATCGAGTTAATCCGAGATACCCTATCGAATATGCTCGTAGGGGAAAACAAGGCTATACAAAGATACGCTTCGATATCAGCGCGTCAGGTTTTGTGAAGAACATAGAAGTTATTGAATCAAATGGTAAGTCATTTAACGAATCATCAATAACAGCGCTTGAGAAATGGCGATACGCACCAAAGTTCGAAAATGGAAAAGCTGTCGCTACAACAGGCATAGAAGTGCAGCTTGATTATCAACTTCGGGGTAGTTAAGGACATCCCTTAGTTTCAATGTACTTGCAGTCTTAGGACACGGCTTTAGCCACATATAAACCAATAAGAGTGCTGTCTATTCATACCTTAAGGCAGCCCTTCAAACAAGGGGCTTGCTTTTGGTTTACTCGTCACTCAAAAAGTCTACAACTGTCTTATTGAAAATGTCAGAGGTTTAGCTGGGTTTTTTGACTAAAAAGGGCAAGTAAAATGAAAAGTATGATTGGACTAAAACGCATTTATTATGATGCCTTTTATACTCATTGATGCTCAGAAAGGGGGGCTCTTTCACCCTACTGTTATTTATGGCTTTTCTTTAAATACAGTTATCACTGCCAAATATTTCCTTATACTAAAGGCTTGATACCGACTCGGCTCTATCAGCCCTAATACTTCCGATAAGCAGCGAATACTATTTGATTATTCTAACATGTAGCTGTGCTTAAATGTGTCGATTCCTCTTTGTTAAAGTACTGATGTGCGTTCTATAAAGATTTTTATCGTATAGCTTAAAGCACTGACTTTTATGACCATTTGTATAAGTTGACATCGAAAGGGGTAAATAAGGGAAAGTAAAAAAGGGGCTTAACGCCCCTAAACGGTTGGATGAGCTTTTTACTCTACGAGAATTGATTCATCGTATTATCTTTACCCGATGCTTTCAGTGCTTGTGCACCAGAGAAGTATTCTTTGTGGTCATCACCGATGTTAGAGCCCGACATGTCTTGGTGCTTAACACAGTCCAAACCTTGACGAATTTCACGACGTTGCACTTCTTGGACATAAGCCAACATACCTTGCTCACCGAAGTAGTCTTTCGCGAGGTTGTCTGTAGACAATGCTGCTGTGTGGTAAGTCGGTAATGTAATGAGGTGGTGGAATATACCGGCCTGTTCTGCTGCATCTTTTTGGAATACACGAATTTTTTCGTCAGCAATAAGCGCTAGCTCAGAGTTGTCATAGTCCACACTCATAAGTTGGTCACGGTTGTAGTCACTCATATCGCGACCTTCTTCGGTCCATGCATCGAACATTTGCTGACGGAAGTTAAGCGTCCAGTTAAAACTTGGGCTGTTGTTGTATACAAGCTTGGCGTTCGGTACAACGTCACGAATACGGTTAACCATGCTGGCGATCTGTTGTACGTGCGGCTTCTCAGTTTCAATCCAAAGCAAGTCAGCGCCTTGTTGTAGTGACGTAATACAGTCCAGAATAACGCGTTCTTCGCCTGTACCTGGCTTGAAGCGGACCAGGCCATTAGGTAAGCGTGTTGGCTTAAGTAACGTTTCGCCTTGGCGAATAACCATGTCGCCAGATTTAAGTTGGCTTATATCAGTGATCTCTTCGCCATCAATAAAGGCATTGTATTGGTCAGCCAAATCACCTGATTCGCGAGATACTGGTATTTTTTGTGTTAAGCCAGCACCGAGAGAATCTGTACGAGCGACGATAACGCCGTCTTCAACGCCCAGTTCCATAAAGGCATAACGAACTGCGTTTATCTTAGCAAGGAAGTCTTCATGAGGGACGGTTACTTTGCCATCCTGATGACCACATTGTTTTGCGTCAGACACTTGGTTTTCGATTTGAATACAGCAAGCACCCGCTTCAATCATTTTCTTAGCGAGCAAGTATGTCGCTTCTTCGTTACCAAAACCTGCGTCAATATCAGCAACAATAGGAACGACATGAGTTTCGAAGCTATCAATTTGCTTAAGAACACTTTGTTCTTTTACGTTGTCGCCTGCATTGCGAGCTGTGTCTAGCTCTTTAAATAAGTGATTTAGCTCACGCGCGTCTGCTTGTTTTAGGAATGTATAAAGCTCTTCGATCAAGGCTGGTACAGATGTCTTCTCATGCATTGACTGATCAGGTAACGGGCCAAACTCAGAACGCATAGCCGCAACCATCCAACCAGA
>CAZVDU010000204.1:0-1357 GCA_964625615.1 uncultured Pseudoalteromonadaceae bacterium
TCATTAATGCTGCTGCTTTATGGATGGCTGCTCGCATACGGGTATAAGTGCCACAACGACAAATATTAGAGAGGTTCTGATCAATATCATCGTCGGTCGGATTGGGATTGGTTTCTAGAAAATCAATCACTGCCATGATTTGCCCTGCCTGGCAGTAGCCGCATTGGGGCACTGCTTCTTCAATCCAAACTTGTTGAACAGGGTGCAACTGGTCGTTGTTTTTAATGCCTTCGATTGTTTTAACTTCTTGCTTATTCAGCGCCGACATTGGGATAGAACATGAGCGTGCAACTTTGCCGTTAATATGTACAGAACAAGCGCCGCAGGCACCAATACCGCAACCGAATTTAGTGCCAATGAGTTTGGCATGGTCGCGTAAGTACCATAACAAAGGCATGCTTTCATCACCTTGGTAAGTGATGGTTTTATTATTAATTTTTAAGCTGATCATGCTGGTTTTTAGCCTTAGTGATGTCACCCATTTAAGCGTGGCTCAATCTCAGTTAGTTAGGATGCAATTAAACGCATTATTTCGAGAGTACAACGAATATCGAGCATCGATAGAATGATGAGAATATGAGTTTGCTTTGTTTTATTCGGAACGTACGACAAACCCTGGCTCTGCAGGCAGAATTGCATGTTTTATATCATCAAATGTGAAAGGTAGGCTTTGCGACATAAAGGCATCGGGGCCAGTATTGACCTGAAAATGCAAGTGAACTTCAGGGCTATCGCCAGTATCGCCTACTTCAGCAATGGCTTGACCTGCTCTAACGTTATCTCCGACATTTACTTTAATGCTGCCTGTTTTTAGATGACCGTAACTTGAATATTCAACAACGCCGTTTTGTTCATGTTTAATGGTGATGAGGTTGCCACCAAATGCGCGTCTGGGGTTTTCTTTGATCGCGTTAAACATAGCTGTTTGAAGTCTTTGACCTCTTTGCTTAGGTGTTTCTTGTTCTTTTCGTTTAAAGGCTTGCCGGTCTTGTATTGCATTTGATTCTACGTGCACAACTTTGCCATCAGCTGCCGCTTTTACTGACTGCCCATAACCCAAGTAGTTGTTGGCGTTAATGCTATCACCTTCGTATATTCTGCCTTTTTCTGAAAGCTTAAAGAAATCAACCGCGAATTCAGTACTGGCATTTAGCCTGTGGTGACTTTCAATGCCGGGTAATGCCCGCATAAACCAGCTACCTGAGACGGGTAGGTGATACTTGATTGGGCTTTTATGGATGAGCACATCTACAGTGTGCGTCTTTTTGAAGAGTTGTTGATTAGCGTCTTTAAATACGGCTGTTATCTTTAATGTTTCAATTACGGTTGGAACACTCATATGGTGCGCGCTTGCAAT
>CAZVDU010000204.1:1457-4568 GCA_964625615.1 uncultured Pseudoalteromonadaceae bacterium
CGTTGGGTGGACAGGTTGTGCCTCTGAAGTAATGTAAAATGCCATGCTCACAATAGTAAGTAGTAGTCGTTTCATATTCTTTTAATGCCTATTCTGAATGCTTGACTATATTTGAATGCTATTGATGGTCATTTTCGACTGAATGCTTGCAATCGGACACTCACTGATAGCGCACACAACGTTTAGTTTGTGGTTATTGATTTTCTGTAGGCGGTTGGTGACATACTGGTTTGTTTTTTGAATGCGTCATTAAAGACGGATTTGGTGTTAAAGCCACAACTAAATGCGATATCAATGATTCGGCTGCTAGGTGATTCAGTGAGGCGTTTTTTTGCTTCTTCAATTCGGTATCCATTTACGAATTCGAAGAAATTCTTGTGTGCACTGCGGTTAATAACTTCAGACAAATATCTCGGAGAAATTTGTATTATTTCCGCTAACCCCGTTAATGATAAGTCATTGTGAAGATGGGGTTTTTGATCCTGCATAAGTGTTTGTAATTGATTCAGTATTTGCAATCTTACTTCAGGTTCCAGTTGCTCAGTAACTTCTGGGGTCGTCTCCACCTCGTTGTTTATTTCTGAACTGCTCTGAAGTTTTTGTGAATAATCATTTAAGGAACTTGATATCAGTTTGAGTAGAAGGCCCAGGTGTAAAATATCCATCAGCATCACAACGTAGCGGAGGGAGGTAGCCTTAAAGCCGAATTCTCTCAGTAATACCATGCTTAAATGGACAGAGAAAATAAGGATCCAAAAACTGATAATTTGGCGTAGTGCTGATTGCTCTTTATTTTCGATATTGGCAAACCAGTTTTTAAGTTTAAAACCATATTGTGTCAGTAAGACTAACGAGGCAATCAGGTAGCTCAGTTGGATAACATCACCGACTATTGGGATGAGCCATCGGTGCAAAGGCGTACTTAGCCATCCTTCATTTAATAGGTTAATTTTCTCTGATGTTGGCAGTAATACATAATTATTAACGTAATAAAGAGCGATGATAAGAGCGGGAAGTAAATGGGCGATTTCTCTCCGTCGAATTCTGAACATGGGTGATGTGCGGCATTTTACAGTAAAATAGAGGGCTGGTGTCATTAGCCACTGAAAGGGGAGTAGGGTAAAACCAAACTCTGGAGCGATCGTTAAGCCATCGGCAAATTGGTAAATTTGATCGACCTTGATGGTAACCATCACCAACAAAGTGGTTACCAAAAAACGCACTTCATAAATGCCCCTGAACCGAGCTGTTAAAAAGTATGTTGTGCACAAAAAACAGGTGCTTGCAGTAAAGATATTGAGCAACTGCCAAGCTGGTATGGATAACGTCATTTGTGTTTCATACTCATAGACTATATTGCACAATTATCTTGTTCGAGGGCAGAATAAACGACCGTATACCTGTATTCGGTCGCCTGGATTAGCCGATGACACTTGATATTCTCACTGAATGTCCTGCATCAAAACTTTTAAGTAACGATAGCGTAGTGGATTCATCGTTTGCAAATTGGCATGGGCCATCACTGGGGGTTTTCTGCTCACGCTAGAGTTCTTCTGTCGCTAAATCATCAAGTTGGAGAGCGATATTGTATAGTGCATCAATGGCATCAAGGTATGCGTCTATTGAGTTCATATCAATGCCAGCCTCTTTTAGGACATCAGCAGAAAAATGGGTATCACTATTAGCTATGCCATGCTGAACGGCGTTGATTGCACGTTTATCGCCATCTGAAATTTTGTTTTTAAGCGCCAATGCCGCTGATATTGCCTGATAAAATGACGCGTAGTGAGGCCCATAAAATGCGAAAGATTCATTTATCCAACCTCTCTTCCAATATTCTTCGATATTCATATTGGAACCTGAAAAGAAAGTTCTTAAGATCGTTAAATAGTGAGTGTTTATATCTATGGCGTTAAGACTATCTCCAGCCAATAGCGTTTTGCTTATGTAATCCTCAAGCTCTACCATTGCCGCGTAATTAATTAATGTATTTAGGGAACGTGTGAGTAAGTTTGCCAATACCTGTTTTTTGATGGCTGGCGTATTATTACTCTGAAGTAATACGTCGGTCTGCAAGAAGTGCCCTAAATACCAGAGTGCATTACTAAAAACAGGGAGATCTTCTTCTCTTCTTTCCGGTGCCTTCTCATCGGGGATATCTGCTAGTCCCATCATAAGAAAAGCGGCAGAGCTATAAAGCCTAAAACTGATGTAGTCATTTTTGTATTTAAAAATGGTGTGAGGATTGCCCCCGCCTACCTGCCAGAAAACGCCAACGGTGTTACTTTTATTGCTATCGTTAGATAGATGCATCCAAGGCTGTTTTAGCCGTGATGCCATGACCGAGCTGTACTCTGGTGAAATGAGTTTTGCGGCGTCTAACGTCATTTCACGCGCGTAAGCGCTTGAATATGAACGTTCTTCTTTATCAAGAAGAGACCGAAAGTCGGAGGGTGCTAAATGAGGTTGTGATTTTGCGTTAGCTAATGCATTCACTATAAATGCTATTTTACCTTGGCTTTGAGAAATCGCTCGGTAAATGTGTTGATGACCATTGATGTCGAAACCGTCTTGTAATACCAATAACGTATCTACCGAACCACTTAGCCCTCTGTGCTTTGCAATCAATGAGTCTCCTTCAATACGCCGTGTGAGGGCTAGAGCAAAAAGCTCTTGGTAATTTGCAAGATGATTAAAGAATGTTTGTGACGCTCCTTCTCGCTTGTACAGATTGCCATTTCTGCGAATTTCACTGTAGCTCTCAAGTGTTAGCTTAGTACCTTTGTAAGTGGGCCAATTTAAATCGCTTTCAATTAACTGTCTGTATATATCATTTGCTGTCCTTGGTAGGCGCGTCAAATCAGCGATGACTGACTCTGCTTCGGGTACCAAGTTGAATGATGCTGTTCTTAACGTGCGATTAATTCGCCTTTTATGTTTCTGTAATTGTGGTGTTTGCTTTTGCCATTCGTCTAATTGTTCTGGAGGTATAGCACGTATAATCTCACTGACAAAGGCAACGGTTGATTCAACCTGGCTCTCTAGGAATTCACTCTGCTCCATTCTACGCCTGAACTTTTCATTTGTTGTATCCGTGAAATGTTCCAGTAA
>CAZVDU010000204.1:4668-6071 GCA_964625615.1 uncultured Pseudoalteromonadaceae bacterium
GTTAGAGTAAACTGATTCTTGAAGTGAATTGATGCATTTTCATCGTCTAATACGCCTGAACAATGCAAATCGTAGAGGTTTAACGCACAAAAAGCTTATGCAGACAGAAATAGATAACATTGATCTTAATATTCTTCGTGTCATTCAAGATAACGTGCGAACAAGTGCGCAAGAAATAGGTGAAACAGTTGGACTTTCTGCATCAGCTGTTCAGCGTCGGATTGCAGCATTGAAAGATATTGGCGTGATACAGAAGGAAGTGGCGATATTGTCTGCGGAGGCCTTAGGGAGGGATTTGACTCTCGTTGTTGAAGTTGCATTGGAAAACGATACCAAAGAAGTCGTAAATGATTTTATCGCATCGTTAATCTGTCACGACGAAGTGACACAGTGTTATTACGTGACAGGTGCAATGGATTATGTCCTTATTTATCAGGCACGAAATATGGCTGAATATGATCGCTTTACTCAACGTGTTTTTTTTGAGAATCGTTATGTCAAAACGTTCAATACAAAGGTTGTGATTAGGCCGATTAAGGTTTCTCACAAGGTATCGTTTTGATGAGAGGATAGTGTCATCATAGTATGTTTTATCAATATTCTTCAGTATGTTAAGGATTAAATAATGGAAGCACGTAATAAGTTAGCAGGGATTTCCTGCCTGATGGTCAGCAGTATCATTCCTACCTATGCATTTGCTGAAGAAGGCCCAATTGCGCCTGATCGACCGGGGCTTAGTACCGGTACATATACTGTATCACCAGGTACTTTATATATAGAGGCTGGTTATCAATATGAGTTTAATCGCAGTGGACTCGATACTGCGACCAGCACATTACCACAATTAGTTCTAAGAACAGGCATTACTGATAAACTCGAACTCGATATTGTCTGGGATGGGGTGAATCGAGATAGTTTGCAAGGCTTCCCTAATGAAACTTCCGAAGCCGACCTCGCTATTGGGGGGAAGTACCGGCTCTTTGAATCAGAGAGTTTTAATCTAACTCTTCTTGGACTTATAACCGCGCCGATAGGCTCCTCACCTTCAACCTCTGATAACGTTGATCCATTGCTCGGTCTACTTTGGGACTATGGTTTGTCTGACAAAGTTGGACTTTTTGGTGTATTTCAATCCACTCGCTTGGAAGATGAGGATGAAAATAGTTTTATAGAGAACCAGTTAGGCCTTGGTGTTAGCTATGGGCACACAGATAAACTGGTGAGCTTTGTCGAGTATTTTGCTGCTATTCCTCAATCTTCTGATCAAGATGAGCAACATATTATCGACGCAGGGGTAACGTATCTGTATAGCGATGATATCCAACTCGATTTTAGTGCAGGGGTTGGTTTGAATGATGAGACAAGTCACTTTGTTAGCTTTGGCATAGCTGCCCGGTTTTAGA
>CAZVDU010000205.1:0-6040 GCA_964625615.1 uncultured Pseudoalteromonadaceae bacterium
AAACTTTCAGTCATAATGGTTTAATAAATTTCTATTGACATCCACGTAATTATCCAGCTAACGTGGGGTAGTTTTTCGGGGTCGACAGTTCCTTTGCCAACACATTAATACTTAATCGGCTTTCGATAATTTCAACAACACTATCAAGCACTTGCTCAATACCCATAGTTGTTGAGTCAATAACAAAAGCGTCAGAAGCTGGTACTAATGGAGCGACACTTCTTTGGCTATCACGTTCATCACGAGCCTGTATCTCTTCCAAAAGGCGCGAGATTTTAACATCATGCCCCTTTTCTTTCAACTGATAATAGCGCCTTTGGGCTCTTTCTTCGGCACTAGCAGTCAGGAATATCTTAATATTTGCTCCTGGGAAGACAACTGTTCCCATATCTCGGCCATCAGCAACTAAGCCTGGTGCTTCTTTAAAGTTACGTTGGCGTCTTAGAAGCGCTTCTCTTACTCGAGGTAAAGAAGCGACCTTAGAAGCTACTGCACCAACTTTTTCTGTTCTGATAACATCAGTAACATCTTCGCCTTCTAATATTATCGCTACGCGATTTTCTTTCGTCACAAAGCTTACATCTAAACAAGACGCAAGAGGAACAAGCCCTTCTTCATCTTCAGAACCGATATGATGATGCTCTGATGCGACAGCTAAAACACGATATATGGCGCCACTGTCTAAGAAATGCCATCCAAGTTTTTTAGCGATAAGTGAACTCAAGGTGCCTTTTCCTGCACCACTGGGGCCATCTATTGTTATTACAGGCACTAATTGTTGCATGCTAAACTCCAAGCATTGCGATTGAAACGCGCGAATTATACGCTTAAGGGCAAGTTAATCAACGCAGAAGCTAGACAGTTTTGTTAAATATTTGTAACAAAAGGAAAGGTTATTGCTCTATGAAGTATAACCTTTCTGTTTTCCAAGAGATTATCTTATCAATTAACAGCAAATACTGGCAAAACGTTCAAAGTAATCAGGGAATGTTTTAGCGGTACAATTAGGGTCATTAATGGTCACCGGTGTATCACTTAAGGCAACCAATGAAAAACACATCGCAACACGGTGATCGTTGTATGTATCAATTTGGGCGTGATTTAAAGCGACCGGCGGCTCAATAGTAATAAAATCATGACCTTCTTCGACAATAGCACCCACTTTCCGCAATTCAGTCGCCATGGCTGTTAGTCGATCAGTCTCCTTAACACGCCAGTTATAGATATTTGTCATGCGTGTACTACCTTTTGCAAACAAAGCTGTTGTAGCAATGGTCATAGCTGCATCAGGTATGTGATTCATATCCATATCAATGCCTGATAAATTACCACCAGCCACTTCAATGTAATCGTCTCCCCAAGTAATAACCGCGCCCATTTTTTCCAACGCGTTTGCAAAACGAATATCACCTTGAATACTATTTTTACCTACACCGGTTACGCGAACAACCCCGCCTTTAATAGCACCAGCAGCCAGAAAGTATGACGCAGAAGACGCATCTCCTTCGACTAAAAATGTGCCTGGAGAATGATAAGTTGCATCACTTTGTATCACGAAGCTCTGATAATCTTGATTGTGAACGATTACACCAAACTTCTTCATCGTATCTAAAGTGATATCAATATAAGGCTTCGAAACCAGTTCACCTTTGATTTTTATTGTTGTCTCTTCTTTAAATAGTGGTGCTGCCATCAATAACGCTGTCAGGAATTGACTCGATACACTGCCATCAACATGAATAACGCCACCACTTAATGATTGCCCTTTAATCAATAGTGGGGGGTATCCATCATTCTTAAGATAATGAATATCAGCACCCGCTTCACGAAGACCGTCTACGAGAGCACCGATAGGCCTTTCTTCCATACGTTCTTCGCCGCCAAGTTCAAATTGACCATTTGATGCAGCAAGTGCTGCACATAAAGGCCGCATTGCGGTACCAGCGTTACCCAAAAAAAGTTCAACAGATTTTTTAATATTAAATGAGCTACCTAAACCAATAACCCTGCACTGCGTTTTATCATCAGATAAATGGTAAATAACACCTAGTTGCTCTAATGCGACTAACATATGTCGAATATCATCACTATCAAGGAGATTTGTTAGTAAAGTCTCCCCTTTAGACAATGCAGCTAACAGCAGTGCTCTGTTTGATAAACTTTTAGAACCTGGTACGTTAACTTCGCCTTTAACTGTAGATATCGGCGCTAATGTAAGCTGCTCCATGGTTAACCGTACCTCTGTTCAAATTCGTTCATAAAGTTGACTAACGCTTTAACACCCTCTAGCGGCATGGCGTTATAAATGCTTGCTCTCATCCCACCGACTGAGCGGTGCCCTTTAAGTGCTTTCAATCCAGCTTTTTCAGATTCTAAAAGGAAAGCTTTATCAAGTGACTCATCAGCTAATTGAAAAGGCACATTCATCATTGAGCGAGATGAGATATCTATCTTATTATGATAGAAATCACTTTTATCTATAGCCTGATACAACGTATTAGCCTTACACTGATTTATTTTATACATCGCCTCTACCCCGCCTTGATCTTTTAGCCATTTGAACACTAAACCAGACAAATACCATGCGTAGGTTGGCGGCGTGTTGTACATAGAATCATTATCAGCTGCCAATTGATAATCAAAAATTGAAGGGGTACTTTTACGTGCTTTCCCTACCAAATCGTCTCTAACAATAACGATAGATAGGCCTGATGGACCTATGTTCTTTTGAGCGCCTGCGTAGATTAGGCCAAATTTTGAAACATCTATTTGCGCTGACAAGATCATTGATGACATATCGGCAACTAATGGTGTATCTCCGACATCAGGAATATCAAACATGGCAACGCCATCAACTGTTTCATTTGGGCAATAATGAAAATACCTGGCGTTATCTGACAAATCCCAAGTTGTTTGATGTGGTACTTTGGTTATTCCATCTTCAACAAAAGTCTCACCAACCACCCTCGAGCTAAGATATTTTTGTGCTTCTTTTACCGCTCCTTTCGACCAAGAGCCGGTAACCAAGAAGTCAGCACTATCGCCTTCGGCAGATAGATTTAAAGGGACAGAAGCGAAATGGCCTCGGCCACCACCATGCATGAACAGCACATGGTAGTTATCGGGAATATTCATCAGTTCTCGCAAGTCGTCTTCTGCTTCTTTTGCAACTTGCATGAAAGGTTTACTACGGTGGCTGATCTCCATCACCGAGCTTCCTTGACCTCTCCAATTTAGAAGTTCTTTTTGTGCTTGTAACATAACAGTTTGGGGAAGCATTGCAGGGCCTGCCGAAAAATTAAATACTTTACTCATTACCTTTTCTTATATTCGATCGCCAGAAACAAAAAGAGCGGCCTGTAACCGCTCCTTTCAATTAATAAAATGAAGCCTTGAGCTGGCGCTTAATCATCAGTTTCATTATTACTCGATGAATCAGCACCATCAGTGGTGGCAGCTTCATCTGCTAATTCGCCTTCAATCAAGTCTTCAGACACTTCTGCAATAGGCTCTAGACCAACAACATGTTCATTAGTCACAGTACGAATAAGTCTCACACCGGCAGTATTGCGACTAATCACCGATACTTCACTCACACGCGTCCTAACGAGTGTCCCTTGATCACTAATCAACATAATCTCGTGACTGTCTTCAACCTGAACAGCGCCGACTACCTCACCATTTCTTTCAGAGACTTTAATCGATACAACACCTTGCGTTGCCCTACTCTTTGCTGGGTATTCCTCAAGTGGTGTACGTTTACCGTACCCATTAACAGTTGCTGTAAGGATTTCACCATCCCCGCGAGGAACAATCAAAGAGACAACACGCTGTTCATCCTGAAGTTTTATGCCTCGAACACCCGTTGCCGTTCTTCCCATTGAACGTACTTGTTGCTCATGGAAACGCACCACTTTACCAGCATCGGAGAACAACATGACTTCACTATCACCGTCAGTCAAATCAACGCCGATAAGCTCGTCACCTTCATTCAAATTAACAGCAATAATGCCATTTGCACGTGGACGAGAGTAATCAGTTAAAGAAGTTTTCTTAACTGTACCATTAGCAGTTGCCATTAAGACGTATTTACCTTCCTCAAATTCCTTGATAGGTAAAATAGCCGTAATACGCTCACCTTCTTCCAAAGGTAGGATATTAACGATTGGGCGTCCGCGAGAATTACGACTTGCTAGTGGCAGTTTATAAACCTTAAGCCAGTATAAACGTCCTCTGCTTGAGAAACACAATATATGATCATGTGTATTAGCAACCAATAAGCGAGCAATAAAATCTTCATCTTTCACTTTAGTAGCAGACTTACCTCGCCCACCACGTCGCTGAGCCTCGTATTCATTGAGTTTTTGGTACTTCACATAACCTTCATGTGACAGTGTAACTACAACATCTTCTTGCTCTATCAGATCTTCGATATCGATATCGTGAGAGATATTACTGATTTCAGTCTTACGCTCATCGCCATATTCGTCACGAATTTTGCCTAACTCTTCACGAATAACATCCATCAATCGTTCTGGGCTAGCCAATATGTGCATAAGCTCCGCGATGATATCCAACAACTCTTTATATTCTTGCAGGATCTTATCGTGTTCAAGACCTGTTAGTTTATGTAAGCGTAAATCAAGAATCGCCTGTGCTTGTTCAACGGTCAGATAATAGTCGCCATCTCTTACACCGTATTGTTCTTCTAACCATTCAGGGCGAGCAGCGTTAACACCACCACGTTCAAGCATCTCAGCAACACCACCAAGCGACCAGCCTCGTTCAACAAGAGATTGTTTCGCTTCTGCAGGGTTGGTTGACGTTTTGATTAGCTCGATAACTTCATCGATATTCGATAAAGCGATCGCTAAACCTTCAAGAATATGAGCCCTATCTCGTGCTTTACGCAACTCGTAAACAGTTCTGCGAGTAACTACTTCTCGCCTATGTAAAACAAAGGCTTCAAGTGTCTGTTTTAAGTTAAATAAGCGTGGCTGACCATTATCCAAGGCCACCATATTGATACCGAAAACTGTCTGCAATTGTGTCAATGAATAAAGCTGATTTAGCAAGACTTCAGCTGATTCACTGCGCTTAACTTCGATAACAATACGCATACCGTCTTTGTCAGACTCATCACGTAATGCAGAAATACCTTCAACTTTCTTTTCTTTTACCAATTCAGCCATCTTTTCAATCAGACGGGCCTTGTTAACTTGATAAGGTATCTCGTTAACTATAATGGTTTCTTTACCGTTATCTTCTACTTCGATATCAGCTTTTGCTCGGAGGTATATTTTTCCTCGACCTGTTTTATAAGCGTCAATTATACCTTTACGACCACTAATCATTGCTGCTGTTGGGAAGTCTGGGCCAGGGATGTGATCAAACAGTTCTTCAATTGTAATATCAGGATTGTCGATAAGCGCCATACAGCCACTGATAACTTCATTTAAGTTATGCGGCGGAATGTTAGTTGCCATACCCACCGCAATTCCTGAAGAGCCATTAACTAACAGGTTAGGTACTTTAGTCGGAAGAACAGCAGGAATATGTTCTGTACCGTCGTAGTTAGGTACAAAATCAACAGTTTCTTTTTCTAAGTCGGCCAGCAATTCATGAGCAATCTTATCCATGCGAATTTCGGTATAACGCATGGCTGCGGCTGAATCACCGTCAACTGAACCAAAGTTGCCTTGCCCATCAACAAGTGTGTACCTTAGTGAAAATGGCTGTGCCATCCTTACTATAGTGTCATATACAGCAGAATCACCATGAGGGTGATACTTACCGATAACATCTCCGACTATCCTAGCGGACTTTTTATAGGGTTTATTAAAATCGTTTTTGAGTTCATTCATCGCGAACAATACGCGTCGGTGAACGGGTTTTAACCCGTCACGAACATCAGGAAGTGCCCTGCCAACGATAACGCTCATTGCGTAATCTAAATAAGAGTTTTTCAACTCCTCTTCTATATTTATGGGCAAAATTTCTTTGGCATGATCTGTCATATACAGCCTTGTCCCTTTATTTT
>CAZVDU010000206.1:0-5944 GCA_964625615.1 uncultured Pseudoalteromonadaceae bacterium
TGGCTGATATTGCGCAAGTTGTATGGGGCGATTTTATGCGCCATAACCCACAAAATCCTGACTGGTCTAATCGTGACCGGTTTGTACTGTCCAATGGTCATGGCTCTATGTTGTTGTATTCATTGTTGCATCTAACAGGCTATGAATTACCCATTGAAGAATTGAAAAACTTCCGCCAATTGCATTCAAAAACACCAGGGCACCCTGAATATGGTTATGCGCCAGGTGTAGAAACAACCACCGGGCCGCTTGGGCAAGGTATCACCAATGGTGTGGGTATGGCGTTGGCTGAAAAGTCATTGGCTGCGCAATTTAACCAAGACGGTTTCCCTATTGTAGATCACTTCACTTATGTCTTTATGGGTGACGGTTGTTTGATGGAAGGTATTTCCCACGAAGCATGTTCTTTAGCGGGTACGTTAGGTTTAGGTAAACTGGTTGCGTTTTGGGATGACAACGGCATATCTATCGACGGTGAGGTCGAAGGTTGGTTTACCGACGACACAGGCATGCGTTTTGAGTCTTATGGCTGGCATGTTATCCGTGACATAGATGGTCACGATCCAGAGCAAATCGCTAAGGCGGTTGAACAAGCGAAAGCGGAAACAGGCAAGCCAACACTTATTTGCTGTCGAACAACCATTGGTTTTGGTTCTCCCAATAAAGAAGGGACAGAGTCTTGCCATGGCGCCCCACTTGGCGAAGATGAAATCGCACTGACCCGAGAGAAGTTAGGGTGGACTCACCCAGCATTTGTCATACCTGACGATATCTATACGGGTTGGGACAACAAGCAAAAAGGTGCTGAGTTAGAAACTAGCTGGAATCAGCTGTTTGCAGGATATGAACAGAAACATCCAGAGCTTGCATCAGAATACAAGCGCCGGGTAGCGGGCGAATTACCGTCGGATTGGGCTGAGCGTTCACAAGACATCATTCAAGGTTTGCAAAACAACCCACAGAATATTGCGACGCGTAAAGCGTCACAAAACTCACTAGAAGCTTTTGGTCCGTTATTGCCTGAATTGATGGGCGGCTCTGCTGATTTAGCGGGTTCAAACCTGACAATCTGGTCTGGTAGCAAAGGTGTTACCCGTGAAGATGCCAGTGGTAATTACGTGTATTACGGTGTTCGTGAGTTTGCGATGTCTGCTATTATGAATGGGTTGGTGTTACACGGTGGTTTCCGTCCTTACGGTGCAACTTTCCTTATGTTTATGGAGTATGCGCGTAACGCGGTGAGAATGGCTGCGATCATGAAACAACCTAGCATCTTCGTATACACGCATGACTCTATCGGTCTTGGCGAAGATGGCCCAACTCACCAATCTGTTGAGCAAACGGCAGCCTTACGTTTAACGCCAAACCTTCAAAACTGGCGTCCTTGTGACCAGGTAGAATCGGCGGTTGCATGGAAATCAGCAGTCGAGAATATGACTGGCCCGAGCTGCTTAATCTTCACGCGCCAAGGTTTGCCTCAACAAGATCGTAGCGAAGAGCAATTGGCTAATGTTGCACGTGGCGGCTACATCTTAAAAGACTGCGCAGGAACGCCTGATGTTATTTTGATTGGTACTGGATCAGAAGTGCAGCTAGCGGTTGAAGCTTTCGACCGCCTGACAGCAAATGGCACGAAAGTACGTGTTGTTTCTATGCCAAGTACAGACGTGTTTGATCTGCAAGACGATGAATATAAGCAATCTGTATTGCCTAGCACTGTCGCTAATCGTGTGGCTGTTGAGGCCGGTATTCGCGACTACTGGTACAAGTATGTTGGCTTGAACGGCAAGATCATCGGTATGGATACGTTTGGTGAATCAGCGCCTGCGGGTGAGCTGTTTAAATTCTTCGGCATCACAACAGACGCTGTTGTTGAGGCTGCGGAATCTTTATTAGCCTAAGCTTTTGGCCGTAACAATATCGGTTACACAAAGGCATCGACAATAAAACACTTGCGCACCTAATGGGTGCGCAATGCTGAGTATCAAGTTATGTTGAGAGTTGCCATTAATGGTTTCGGAAGAATAGGGCGCAGTATTCTACGTGCGTTATACGAAACTGGACGGAACCAACACATTCAAATCGTTGCTATCAACGAATTAGCTGAGCCTGAGGGCATAGCTCACCTTCTTAAGTACGATACCACTCATGGTCGCTTTGCCTATTCTGTAGAGTTGAATGACAACAGTCTCAATGTCGCGGGCGATGACATCATACTGCTGCAATGCGATACGATAGAGCAATTGCCTTGGCAAGAGCTCGGCGTTGATCTAGTGCTTGAATGCACTGGTATTAATAACACACGAGAATCGGGCGAACAACATGTCAGTCAAGGCGCTGCTAAAGTCCTTTTCTCACAACCTTGTCAGTCAGATATGGATGCCACGGTAATCTTTGGTATTAACGACGATTTACTCGATGGAAATGAACGTATTGTTTCTTGTGGTTCTTGCACCACCAACTGTATAGTACCGGTTATTAAAGCACTAGATGATGCTTTTGGTGTCGAGAGTGGCACGATCACAACTATCCATTCGTCTATGCACGATCAGCAAGTTATTGACGCTTATAACACCAATCTACGCCTCACCAGAGCTGCAAGCCAATCTATTATCCCTGTCGATACCAAGCTAGCGCGCGGTATTGAGCGTATTATGCCTAAGTTTGCGGGTAAGTTTGAAGCGATAGCAGTGCGTGTGCCAACGGTGAATGTAACAGCAATGGACTTGAGTGTGACGATTAGCCAACAAGTGTCTATTGATGATGTGAATAACGCTATTAAGCAAGCGCAACAAGGGCGGTTGCAGGGTATTTTGGGCTATACAGAAGAGCATTTAGTCTCGGTCGATTTTAATCATGACCCACATTCCTGCATTGTTGACGGCACGCAAACGCGAGTGAGTCATAAACAATTGGTGAAGACACTCGTTTGGTGCGATAACGAATGGGGTTTCGCTAACCGTATGCTAGATACCGCGCTAGCCATGAACAAGATTTAAAACTGAGGAAAATTAATGACTATTTTGACTATGCAAGACTTGGATTTGACAGGAAAACGTGTGTTGATTCGTCAAGACCTGAACGTACCTGTCAAAGATGGTGTTGTCACCTCGGATGCGCGTATTAAAGCATCACTCCCCACGATAAAGCTGGCCTTAGAAAAAGGCGCGAAAGTCATGGTGATGTCACATTTAGGGCGCCCGATAGAAGGGGAATATGATGATGCATTTTCACTAAAGCCCGTTGTTGATTACCTTTCAGACACGCTGTCGCAACGTGTACGTTTAGAAAAAGATTACCTTAGTGGTGTTGATGTTACTGATGGCGAAGTTGTTATCCTCGAAAATGTGCGTTTTAACGTGGGTGAGAAGAAAGATGACGATGTATTGTCAAAACAATATGCAGCACTGTGCGATGTCTATGTGATGGATGCTTTCGGTACTGCGCACAGAGCACAGGCGTCAACACATGGCGTTGGTTTGCATGCTCCTCTAGCTTGTGCAGGCCCTCTACTCGCTGGAGAGTTGGATGCATTGGGTAAAGCACTTGATAACCCAAAAAGACCTTTGCTCGCGATAGTGGGTGGTTCGAAAGTCTCAACGAAACTCACGGTGCTTGAGAGTTTATCGTCAAAAGTTGACCAATTGATTGTGGGTGGTGGCATCGCTAATACTTTTATCGCTGCGCAAGGTCATGGCGTAGGTAAATCGCTGTATGAAAGTGACTTAAAAGATGAAGCGAATCGCTTACTTGCTGCTGCCAGAGCCAATAACGGCGATATCCCTATACCAAGCGACGTGGTTACGGGCGTAGCGTTTTCTGAAACAACGCCAGCGGCGTTAAAAACCGTTGATGCTGTGAGTACCGATGATATGATTTTTGATATTGGTCCAGAGACAACGCAAGCATTAGTTGAGCTTATCAAAAAGGCAGGCACTATTGTTTGGAACGGGCCTGTGGGTGTCTTCGAGTTTGAACAGTTTGCCGAAGGCACTAAACAGCTAGGGTTGGCTATTGCACAGAGCAGCGCCTTCTCTATTGCTGGTGGTGGTGATACATTAGCGGCAGTTGATAAATATAACCTCGCGGACGATATATCGTATATATCAACCGGTGGCGGTGCTTTCCTAGAGTTCTTAGAAGGAAAGACCTTGCCAGCAGTAGATATGCTGCGTAAACGCGCTTAAGAACAATAATAAGACCGACAAGTTTTTGCACATAACGGAGAATTCAATATGACAGCTGAACTCAAACAACAGATGCTTGATAAAGTTCGCAACCAACCGGGTTTTATTGCCGCGTTGGATCAAAGTGGTGGTAGCACACCTAAGGCACTCAAGCTCTATGGCGTTGAAGAGTCAGAATATAATGGCGACCAAGAAATGTACGATATGGTGCATGCCATGCGCACGCGCATTATCACAAGTAATGTTTTCAATGGTAGCCGTGTTTTAGGCGCTATTTTGTTCGAGAATACGTTAAATCGTGAAATCGAAGGCAAACCGACATCGCATTATTTGTGGCAAGAAAAGCAAGTTGTCCCTTTCTTAAAAGTCGACAAAGGCTTGGCTGATGAAGCCGATGGTGTGCAGCTTATGAAGCCCATGCCAGACTTAGATGCATTGCTCGCACAAGCCAATGCCAAAGATGTATTTGGGACTAAAATGCGCTCTGTTGTAAAAAGCGCTAATGAAGCAGGTGTTAATGCTATCGTTGAGCAACAATTTACTGTGGGTAAGCAGATTATTGCCGCAGGCCTCGTACCTATTATCGAGCCAGAAGTTGATATTAACAGCACAACAAAAGCCGAAGCTGAAGTGCTGCTTAAGAAAGCCATGCTTGAGCAACTCAATGCATTAAATGCCGATCAACTGGTGATGTTAAAATTAACACTGCCAGAAGAAGCAAACTTCTACGCTGAGTGCATTGCACATCCTAATGTCGTAAAAGTGGTGGCTTTGTCTGGTGGTTATAGCCAGGAAGTGGCTAACACTAAGCTAGCAGCGAACAACGGTATGATTGCCAGCTTCTCTCGTGCATTGTCTGAAGGTATCTCTGCCAAGCAATCTGACAGCGAGTTTGACAGTGCCTTAGACGCGGCTATTGAGTCTATTAACAAGGCGTCTAGCACTTAGTAGAACTTCTAAACTATTGAATAACTAAAACGGAGCTTCGTGCTCCGTTTTTTGTTTTTATACGTCACATTCGACCTGCAACCCTAACGCATATTTTCTACAACTAAAGTCTATTAATTTGGTGTTATATACCCAGTAAAAGTGCACTAATGCGTCGAAATAGCTTAAAGTTGCATTTTTTTCATCAGTTTTTAATTTTCTGACTGCAAAATAACCGCCTGCCTCTGTATACTCCGCGAAAACTAACAGGAAAGCTAACTTATGAAAAATAAACTGATCACTTTATCAGTACTAACGGCTCTGAGTAGTCATGTCTATGCGCAGGACGAAGAGGTTAAGCCGTTTGATTTAACGGGGTCCTTTGGTGCTATTGTGACTTCCGGTAATACGCAAACAACGTCTTTAAAAGGTGACTTAAAAGCACACCATGAAACACGTAAATGGAGTAATGATTATATTCTTGAAGCGGTTTCAAGGAGCGAGCAAGTCGAACAGGAAGATGGCACCGAGGAAACAGAATCAACGGCACAACGAGTGTTTATTTCAGGGCAGGGCAACTATAAACTAGAGAAAGACACGCAGCGTCTTTTTATCTTTGCGTCGTATGAAGATGATAGATTTAACGCGTTTAACTTCCAGTCTACAATCGCAGCGGGTTGGAACGAGCAATTGTGGAAAACTGAAAAAAGCCAATTTGCTTATAGTGTTGGTCCAGGTTATTCGTTGAACGAAACCGATGAAGGTGAATCAGCGAACAACTTTATCGTTCGTGGCGCGTTAGATTATCAATACCAAATTTCTGATACAGC
>CAZVDU010000207.1:0-5929 GCA_964625615.1 uncultured Pseudoalteromonadaceae bacterium
ATCAATTTACTATCAACGTTACCAAAGAGTTCGATGCAGGTAAGTTTAATTTCTTTACGCGTGTAACCGACGATCACGGTGTGTGGTATTTGCCTGTCCCGCTTAACGTGCCGGGTGTTGATAACAGTTTTTCCCAGCTTGGAACAGCGAATCGCCAAGCCACCATTAATTTCGGTCCAGATAATGAAGCACTTGAAGTTGACCTAGCAGATGGTCGAGGTTGGGACGGTTCTGTGAGCGGCGGTAGCTTAACACTGGATGTGGGCAATGGTTGGACGGTTGTCGATCGCTTTTCTTACACTGAGGGTGATGCAAATACGTTTGGTTTAGTACCAGACGGTGGTGCCATTCAAATTTCACAGCTTGAAGATAACGGCTTTTCAACAACAGGCCCAGTTGTTGGTGCAGTCACAGGTGAGCAGTTTAGTGACGACCAATTTGTTCAACGTTATGGCCGTTGGGTTGTATTGAAAGAGATTGATGCGATAACGAATGATTTAGCGATCACCAAGTCATTGGATAAATCCGAGCTGACCTTTGGTTACTTTACAACGTCTTTCTCAACGTCAGATTGGTGGTCGTTAGGTAACACGGCATTCCATGTTGCGAGACAAGGTGGAGAGATATTGGATGGTATCGCTTGTAATGCCGATGTTAACGGTTGTGGTTTTAACTTTGATTTAAACGCAACTGGCGACGGTACAACAGATGCGTTCTATGTCGCTTTTGATCATCAACTGAATGAGGAGCTTTCGTTCGATATAGGATTGCGTCAAACAAATCATCAAATTGACTATACAGCCGATCTCGGGATTGATGGCACTATCGATGTGTTGGTGGAGTCTGATGAAGATGAATTAGCTTGGACTGCTGGCGTTAATTGGCAGTATGAGAAAAATGCTGGTGTGTTTTTTAGAGCCAGTGAAGGGCAGAGGTTACCATTTTTCGACGATTATCGTGATAACTTTGGTGCTTTTCAAAATGGTGAAGATCTAATTCAAGATGTTACTCAATTTGAATTGGGATATAAGTTTGCTCGAAACAATCTTAGTTTATACGCAACGAGCTTCTTTACTGAGGTCGAAGGAGCAACTTTTATTCGAATCCCAGGTGGTCCTGTTGAAACGTTTACTAATGAGTCTTTCGGCTTAGAAGTCGACTTCACTTACTATGCGGATAATGGCTTTTCGATTACCTTGAACTCAACATTGCAAGACACTGAAATAACCGAAAGCCCTGTGAATGAAGGTAATGAAGCGCAACGTCAACCAGGTTGGCAAGTTCGCTTATCACCAGCTTATGATTTTGAGTGGGGTAATGGGTTAGCGTCTACGGTTTACGCTAATTTATTCGCTGTTGATGACAGGTTTAGTGATAACGAAAATACAGTAGTACTTGACGGCTATGAACAGTTAGATGTTGGTTTGAACACATACCTTAGTGAACAGCTAGAGCTGCAGATATCACTGCAAAACATCACTGATGAAGATGGTTTAACCGAAGGTGACCCGCGAAATGTTAATGCACCCAATGGCCGCTTTATCTTGCCATTCAATGCACAAGTTAGTTTGAGTTATACTTTCTAACATTAGCACATGCATATAGACCAAAGCCCAGCGCTATGCTGGGTTTGTTTAATTCATAATCAAATATGACACTTTGAATTTAAAGTCATTTTAATGATTCCATATCTGGTAGGTATTCGTTGTATATCAGTAAGTGTCCTGATTTAGTGGCACAGAACAATCTAAATTGAACAGGTGGTTTGTTATCATTTAGAACAGTTTGTTAACCTGAACACTAATCATTTATAGAGGATATCCTTCGCTGAACATTCTTAAAACTGATATAGCGTCGAATATAAATGTAATTACTGATTTAAGGCGCTGATACTGCTCAATTAGCTTACTCTTCCCCGAAGCTTTCGCTTCTCCCATTGATTTGACACTGACCAGCGCCAGAATAAGTTAAGACCAAAATAACCAAGTACCCCAAAGAAAACAGAGCAGATTGCGCATCCCAATAAAAAGGCTGGGCCTATCGCGCCCATACTATTCAAAAGCCATTCCCAACTTAGTTGAAACTCGAACGTATTTTGTGAGCCTCCTAGTACAGTTGCGCCAACGATGTAGGCACCATAAAATATCGGTGGCATGGTTAGTGGGTTTGTTATCCAAACGGTAGCGACGCCTAAGGGAATGTTTACGCGCAAAGGGATCGCCATCATGACGACTAAGATCATTTGAAATGGAAATGGCCAAAAAGCGAAAAACAAGCCAATACCGAATGCACCACTTGCGGAGCGGCGATTAAGATGCCATAAATTCGCGTCATGCAAGATGCTACCAAAGATGGAAAGCATTTTGTTTTGCTTAATTGTCTGGTGATTGGGTAAAAACCGCCTAATAAACTTTTTTGGCATAATTAACTTATAAATACTGAGCTAATGGGACGACTATGGAAGGTTGGCTGTTAAGTTTTATTTTGGCGTGTATGTCTTCTTTATTTTGGACGACACTACCCACTCCCTTATTAACAACCATCTGTTTTACCGTCTCCCTAATACTGTTGCTGCGATTTTCCAATTCTTCACTATCGACATGGACTTCAGGATTTTTTGCTGGCCTAGTCTGGATTTCGAGTGTAGGTCATTGGTATCAGTATTGGCAACTGCAAGTTGACGATTTTAATCAAACTGTCGTAATTGAGGGGGAAATTAGCACTCTAATAGCAACAAATAGCAGTATAGACCACCTTGCGCATCGAAATCAGCGATTTAATGTGCGTATTACGTCTATCGACGGACAATCAACCTATATAGCCCCATATAATTTTAGGTTGTCATGGCACAGTCCTGATTGGATCTTAAAACAGGGGCAGAGGGTACAGTTACTTGTCAAAGTTAAGCCTTCTCATGGATTAGCAAATGAAGGAGGTTTTCATTATCAACAATGGTTGTTTAGTCAAAAAATCCAAGCAACAGGCTATGTAAAACCCAGTGATATTAACGCATTGATTGAAGATAGGTTGTCAGTAAGACAACATCTCCTTGATAACATTTTATCCTATGGGTTGGACGAAGAGCGATGGCTAGTAGCTTTGTCCTTAGGGTACAGAGGGTTACTTGAAAAAAGCGATTGGTATATGTTGCAGGTGACTGGAACGGCTCATTTAGTTGCGATCTCTGGCCTACATATGGCTGTTGTGGCGGCGCTAAGTTATTTTATGTCTTTTTCCTTACTGAATGTGTTGGTTCTATTTCGTTTATTAAAAGCTAACCTTCCAATGCGCAAAATGGCGTTAATTATTTCGCTTGGTTTCTGTTTGTTCTACGCTTACTTGGCAGGTTTTAGTGTGCCAACAGTTAGAGCTTGGGTCATGATGTTTGTGGTTTCAACTCTTATGATGTTGAGCCAGTCTTGGTCTAAAACCAAATGCTTACTGGTGTTAATGGTTGTGGTTATTTTACTTTTCCCTTTGAGCCTATACGGCATCAGCTTTTGGTTAAGTTTTCTCGCGGTCATTATTATTCTCTATTCCCTTTGGTGTTTTCCGATTGGCGTCTCAAAAAATCGACAGTGGCAGAAATGGGTGAGTACAGTTAGATTGCAATTTGTGCTCAGTTTGTTCATGTTTCCTTTGTTAGTCTGGCAATTTTCCATGCTGTCGATAAGTGCGCCTTTTATTAACTTAATAGCAGTACCATTGGTGACTATTTTCCTGGTGCCTATTAGTGTTGCCTCGTCGTTTATCGCACTCTTATCACCACAAGTTGCAGAATATGGCTTTGTTTTGGTCGATACGTTGCTCGAATATTGCGTTGGTGCACTTGGTTATCTGAGTGATCTACCGTTTTCTTACATAGAACTCGTGCGACCACCTGCTTATGTGCTTGGAAGTTTGTTCGTGTTTCTCATCATCGTTTTCTTACCTAGATTACCTGTCCCCAGGTATTTATTATTTCTCTGGCTATTCCCTTTGGTCGCGTTCTTTTATGAGGATGAACAAGAGGGTTGGCAAGTTGACGTACTCGATGTGGGGCAGGGTTTATCGGTGCTTGTTTCCCATGACGGAAGTCATATTTTATATGACACTGGCCCGTCTTTTCCTAGCGGTTTTAATACTGCAGATGCAGCCATTATCCCATTGTTGAAAAGTCGAGGCATTGAAACGATAGATTTGTTGATCATTAGTCACAATGATAACGATCATGCTGGTGGTCAAAGTATTCTGCTTTCAGCTATGAATGTTAAGGAAGTGATTTCAAGCGAAGATAGTTGTTTCAACGGTTGGAATCGTCAATTCGGTGAGTTGAGGTTTGAAGCATTGTGGCCTGAAGCGCCAATGTCAGCTGATGAGAATGAGTCCTCATGCGTGGTAAAAGTATCTGACTCGCATCATAGCCTGTTACTAACCGGAGATATTGACAAGCGGGTTGAACGAAAGCTTATTAAACTTCACAGTGACAAGTTACGCTCTGAGCTTATCGTTGTACCTCATCATGGCAGCAATAGTTCTAGTTCTGTCGCTTTTATTAGGCAAGTGTCACCTCGTTATGCTGTTTTTAGTCAGGGCTTTTTAAATCGTTGGAGGTTTCCACGTCCAGAAATTGTAGACAGATATGCGAATGAACGTGTATCCATGTTTTCAACATCAGACGCCGGACAAATTAGTTTTAGCTTTAAAAGTACGCAAACCAACATATCCCTTTTTAGGGAGGATAAATACCCTTATTGGTATGCCAATAGAGTACATGCCGATACGACTAATGGCTATTAAACCAATGGTTATTAAACCAAAGATTAATTGAAATCCAGCTTAAATAAACTAACGTATTAATAGCTGGAATGGTTTAATTCCCCAATAAGGAGATTTTGGATGACTAATAGTTTACTCAAGTTTTCGAAAGAGTCTTCTGATTCAAAAAAAAGTAACGAAATTGATGATTTATCTGATGACGACAGTTGGCGACTTCTTGTCGTTGATGATGATCAATCCATTCACGATGTCACTAAGCTAGTATTGAATAACTTTTTCTTTGATGGTAAACCCATTCATCTTACTCATGCCTACTCAGCAGCCGAAGCGCAAGAGATACTTGAACAAGATAACCAATTTAATGTGATGTTATTAGACGTTGTAATGGAAACTGATCACGCTGGTCTGGATCTTGTTCAATATGTTCGCAATGTAATCAAAAACCAATTCTTACGAATTATTTTGCGTACAGGACAGCCAGGACAAGCTCCAGAGCTAAGTGTTATCGCCGATTATGATATTAATGATTATAAAGAAAAGTCAGATCTTACTGCAGAAAAGATGCGTTCGTGTATGACCATGGCACTGCGATCGTTCAAAGATTTGAATACGATCAGAGAGCTTGCTCAAACTCGAGAGAAGTTAAGGCAACAAATCGTGACTCGCAATCAGGAACTCGAAAACGCGAATCATTTGTTGAATCACGAAATTCAGATGCGTGCGACCATAGAACAGCAACTGGCATTAACCAATGAAAAGTTAGAGTCTATTATCAATAACTCTTCCTCATTAATCTCGTTGAAAGATACACAGGGAAGGTACGAGATGGTTAATGAAGCATTTCTTCACTCACTGAAATTCGAGGGAGATTATGCCGAGGGTATTACAGACTATGATTTATTTCCTGCAGACACGGCTGTAACAATACAAAGAAATGATGAAGAAGTTATTAGGTCTGGTCAGTCAATTCAATGTGAAGAGTTACTACCAAGTAAAGATGGTGAACATTTTTATTTAACAGTTAAATTCCCGCTTTATAACGAAGATAACGTTATTAACAGGGTTTGTAGTATCAATACTGATATAACCGAGCGTTTGCGAGCTCAAAATGAAATCCTTCATCTGGCTCACTATGATGCACTAACTGACTTACCTAATCGTTCTTTATTTA
>CAZVDU010000208.1:0-5902 GCA_964625615.1 uncultured Pseudoalteromonadaceae bacterium
GTGCACGCTAACCCTTCCGACGTCATTAACGCCAGGCACGACATAGACAAACACGAGTACGCCTAAGCTAGAGGAGGAACATTCCTTGTATAACTAGTGATAACACTATTGCTCCTTAATCTAGTAGGTGAAACCTACTCCACTTAAGCTTTGTCATGATTCACGTTTAATTAAAAAGAAAACAAATCAAAAAACCAATCTGCAAATGAGCGGCTTGATCCATCCAGCACTTCAACAGGAGGAACTTTATCGCCAGGACCAGCAACGCTTGGTACAGTTAAAAAAGCGCAAGAAACAAGCAGAGCAGCAATTAATAATTTAGACTTTTTCATAATCAATATTCCAATTAAAGTTAATAAATGTGGAACCGGCTCCACATTTAATCCCATTATGCCATAGGTTTGGAATTGTTGAATTGTTGAAGAAATAGTCTAAGCAGAAAGATATTTTTTCGATTGATTATTAAAGTAATGCATATACACAGCAGCCAACGTAATACCTGAAATAACATTAGAAATAGGTGTATATAAATAATAGACGGTAGTAACGTTTAACCCACTTTGATGCCTCAAAAAATATTCAGCTGTCATCAACAAAACTAATATGAAGTAGAGGTATAGGATACTGCCAATGTGAGTATCAAGTCCTGTCTTTCCAGAAGTGTAATTAAAATATCTATCTGCGATAAAAATACGATCAAATAGCAGTTGGCGAACCCAAACTGTAATAGCTAATAATCCTACATAATAATAGATTCTAGGCTTATTAAGATAATCTTGAAACCACCATATCAATTCAGCGGCCACCGTATAGAGCACAATAAGAAAAGTTATCTTAGCAGTGATATGGCGAAAATAATAAATACATAAGGCGGCGCTAACGCCATAAATCAACACCCAGCTTTGCCAAAGATCAGGAATATTAATAATCGCTTTAGCAAAGAGCCAATAACCAAGCAATATCAATAGAGCACCTAGAGTATCTTTATCACCCCAGCAAAATAGGCAGCTTAAACAAAGTGCACCAATGTATATTGAATCAAAGTGCGTTGAATTATTACCGTACAAATAGAACAGCACAGCCAACACAGGCGTTGTTAAAAAGAAGAGAACTCTATTGAAGTAATACTTAACACTGAGAGAGGTGATATTCTTCCCAGCGTCAAACAGTTGCTTAATATTGATGATTAATCTCGCTTGTTAGCGCTCGATAACTTTTTCACCATATTAATAAGATTTTGCTCAGAAAACCCGAAGTATTTCATGATATGACCTAAAAATTCTGCACCCGTGTCTGAAGATACACGTTGTTGACAGGTCATATGCCATGCAGAAATCACCTCAGCCTCAAGGCTGTTAATGGTTTCAGGCTTGTCATTTTCTATTGCAGAGACAGTTTCTCGGCTAATGCCGATACTATCTCCAAGTTCTTTTTGCGTTAAACCGGCTTCTTTTCTCATTGCCTTGAGTAACGCAACATTAATTTTTGCTCTGTTTCTCATGCTTTAAAGATACAACTTAGCTAGTAAGGATGAACTGATGATAAGTTTTTCTCTCATGCTTGTCTAGCTATTTAGGGATTATTTATTACCCTGAAACAAGGTAACTATTGTCAACGCAATACGCAGGGAGTTCACCGTGCTCTCCTACACGACGAATTTACTGGCGTGCGAGCGTTAGCACCGCCATTACTTGCCTGTAGCCAATTTGCTGCAATATAAAACTAAAGTATTAGGCTTTCTCTGTTGACGTTAAAGCGTCTTTTTTACCACCTGACAAAACTTCTCTCACACTTGGCATAATTCTGCGGCTCACCGGTGTCGTTGCACCATTTGATAACTCAAGTTTCCCCGTACCACCGCTAAGTCGCGTTAATGACACAATGCAGTCTGCATTAACAGTGTGTGAACGATGGACGCGTAAAAAGTGACGCGGCAGCAACTTCTCCATTTTAGCAAGCGAGGCCGTATGCAATACTTCTCGGCCATCACTAAGTGTTAATACGGTATAGTCTCCAGCTGCACTTAGACTAATGATTTCGTCATAATTGATCTTCTCTATTTTACCTGAGTGACGCACCATGACATGTTTTGGTCGAGTGTCATTGACACGATCGAGTGCCACTTCGAGTTGTCTGCGCCTTTCGGCCATATCTTCTCGTTCTCGCACAACATCACGAAACGCGATAGCCTGAAAAACAGTTAAAGACATAACTAATACTGCAAGCAACAAGAAGTAATTCACATCTAAAAACTCACCCGGGTCGAATAGGTTTAAACCAGCGAATATGACAAAGAAAATCGTAAAAAACACCGCAGCAGATCGTCTTAAAAAGGCATAGTAAATCGCAATGACGCAAGACAATAGACTCGGTATTAGTATCGACATTGAGGCTTTTGTATCAAACCCTTTTGACCATTGAATGCCCATTAACGTGACCAGCCCAATTCCGGCCAGTATCAACCTTGGCTTAGGTACTTTTAATTGCTGTAATGCATGAAGTGACAACGTCAACCCTACACCCAAGCCGCAAAGAATAATCAACCCTAACCTTACGTCATGTATTGGGTAAGGGTAGTTCCAGATACTGCGCAGTGTTTCTGCCATTACCTGTCCAGCGGCCATAAAAGAAGCTGCCGACAAAGACAGTGGCGCAGCGTTAGTTGCACTCAGTCGAGACAATAATCCCGTGTAGAGCCCTGATATAGCGAACATGCCGAACGTTAAAAAAGCTAGCCAAGCGTCATCAGTTTCATGGTAAGGCGGTTCTACATAGTCAAAAATACCAAATGTAAGCAGTGGCCTCGCCGACTGTATTAAGTTGTGCTGACCAGACATAAGCACAGCAATCTGATTTGAGCCTGGCTGGAGTTGCTCTCGGGTGATGTAAAACACGGCGTCGATACGCCCTGGCAATTCTGACTGTTCATCCTTTCCCGGGATACCGTTTTCCGCTAGCATCTTTCCATTTAAGAATACACGACTGGCTGCTTTAGCAGAGAGCGCAAGGCCGATAGGTTTATGCGATTGTCGCAACCTTTCGGACGGTGTTATTGTACCTAATACCCATATAAGCTGCTTGTATGGGTCAACCTCTAAAGCAGGCACTATCTTACAGCTAGAATCTACTGATGGTGGCTTTTCAGTGATTACTTTTGCTGGACAAGTGCTCACGATCCCACCATCGAACTGAACAAAATCGTCTGCCCAGCTCATTGTCGGGTAAGTCACTAATAGTAAAAGGGTTGATACAAACCATTGGGCATAACGCATGCAGGAATATTAGCATTTTAAGCAGCGTTTCCTAGTCCCCGCTTATCGAACAAAGGCTACCGTCGGTGGAATTTCACTATTCGATACTATGCTGTATCCAATATTCTATCTGGGTATGCACTGGGTCACAGGAAAAAGAATGATTGCTCGAACATTGAGTTATACCTTACGCGGATTGGTTTTGGTTTCGCTACTATCGTCATGTGGATTGTCGGAGAAAGAGTCGAACAAAGGCCATTCAGCATCCCCTAAAAACCCCGACACGGCATTGCTTTCAGCAATTGACAATGCCATTGAAAAGGAAATGCGAGAGAACCACATTCCAGGTGTTGCTCTTGTGTTAGTTAGAGACGGGCAAACACTCTATAAAAAGGGCTATGGCGTCGAAAATACTGAAACCGATGTTAGTGTTGAACCCGATCGTACTATTTTTAGGATTGGTTCTACCTCTAAAGCGCTCACTTTTCTAACATTAACGCGATTGGTGGACCAAGGTCGTATTAGCCGCTCTGATGACGTGACAACTTTCTTTCCAGAGATAGAGAACACTCTAAACTTCGACTCTCCTGTCACCATTGATCACTTATTAACCCACACTGCGGGTTTTGACCAGCCAGGGTATGGCCGTCAAATCGGGGGATTTGACTATCCCTTAGCGGAAAGGCAAGCGGCAAGGCCAAATTTGTCTGAGTTCCTTGGTAATAGAAACCTGCGGCGCATTAACCCGGCCGGCGAATATTTTAGATACGATACTTACGGCGCAACGCTAGCAGGGCTTATTATCGAACGTGTTACGGGCCTTCCCTATCCAAAGGCGATGAAAAAAGAGATGTTCGCACCTCTTGGTATGACAAGAACATCCGTAGAAGTAGAACCGGAGCACGCTAAAGATCTAGCCAAGGGTCACGGTTATGTCGACGAGCAATATGTTCAAACATCTTATGAAGTGTACGTTACACCACCTGCCTCATCGATAGATGCAACAGCCACTGATATGGGCAGATTGCTAGAAGCTTTAACCGGACAGGGTGCCAATGAACATGGGCGCCTTTTTAGCAGCAGTGCAGCACAAGCAGTGCTCGACCCACAATATCGCCCCCACCCTGATTTTGCCGGTATAACGCATGGTCTTTGGGAATCCTTTGGGATCGGTCGAGGCGCAGACGCGATACCCGTGAGAACCTTAGGACATGGCGGTGATATGTGGGGTTTTAATGGTACGATGGAGATCATCCCAGAATATAACCTTGGTTTTTATGTTGTCGCAAATCGTAACAGCGAAGGCGGCGGATCGGTTGTGAAGATAGGTCGCCCTGTTATGCGTGCTATTATGGCCGTTCTAGCGCCCGGCCGTGTTGCATCACCCATAGAGTTACCCAAACTAGATACCACAAAATATTTGAATGCTTATCAAGGCAACTATTACTGGGGAGCATACTGTCATTCATGCGAAGCTGATGAGTTTGATTTAGGGGCTTGGCGAAAACCTAACGCACGTTCAGTAACCGCTTCGAATGGTGCACTCATTATTAACAATGCACGCTACCTGCCATTGAAAAGCGATATTTTTGTCAAAGAAGATGGTTACGAACAAGTGTTTTTTAATCGAAATTCAAAAGGGGAAATTACCTCGTTCTCACACCGAGAAGATCCGACTGTGTATGAGCGGGAACGGGGTTTGTAGGTACTCCTCGTGATCAGCCTCTTTTTTTAGCAAAAAACTAAGGCCTGTTGATCTTTTCTATGATTAGGCGCAGCTAGTAGAGCTGCACCTAAAATGGCAACTTCAAATAGGGCTACGGTGAACAGAACCTGTCATCTGGGTTGCTATTGCATCCCCCGTCACCGCTACCGCCGCCACCACCGCCGCCACCGTCGCCATCTCCGCCACCACAACCAAAGATGCCGAATTCTATCCTGTCTTCTAACTCATCAATAGAAAACGATTCTAGTAAGTCTTTATTATTCATTCTCTTTTCTCCTACTTTCTGTGAATGCAATGCATTACATGCCATTGCGCTATTTTCTTGATACTGACTCAAGAACAAAAAATACAAAGCTAGCCTAAGAAAAGGCCGGAAACAAAAAACTAAAGGTTAATTATTTTCTATCACCAATCAAGAATAAAATCAATAAACAAGAGGGTCAAAAAATAAAGTAAAATATTAAACAAAAAACACATGCAAATTAATAATTTATTACAAAAATAAATAGCCTCTGTAATTAAAACTTTCCAAATCTCAAACTATTATTTATCAAACAGCCCTATAAATAAAGAGCCAACTCTATAACAGAGGCATAAAAGAAGGATGGAATCATTCAATAGATCACAACAAAACACTTTTACTAACAAACCATTTACACATGGAATTTTTTATGACATAAAATACAATTTATTATCAATAAAAATAACCCATGAAAAAAGAAATTGATTTGAGAGAAGTTAAAGAGCAAGAAGAAGCCTTGAGTTTCTACGATATGAATTTCAAATCGATACTTAGTCATACAATGCCCCCCGAAGCCATTTTAGAAATAGCTAAAGAGGCATGTGAATCAAGACAACAAAATCAAAAAGAATTCGATGCAAGAATGTCACATATGCTGTCCAACTTTGATGCGGGCCATAGTAG
>CAZVDU010000209.1:0-5888 GCA_964625615.1 uncultured Pseudoalteromonadaceae bacterium
CACCGCCCTTTCACGGCGGTAACAGGGGTTCGAATCCCCTAGGGGACGCCATATAGAGAAAGCTCGATTACGAAAGTGATCGGGCTTTTTTACTATTTAAATTACACAATTAGTGCTTAAGAGAACTCCTTTAACTTGTGGATCAGCTTTAACTGGTAGGGCCTAAAACCTTAACCCCAATGCTTCGCACAAAAATCGCTGTAATGGTTGTGCTCTTCCATACAGGCTTGCGACTCTTTTGCACAAATCATCTTCATAGAGAAATGATTCGTCGAGTTGGCAAACAGCGATGAAGTCTTTACGTTTTAATTCATCAATAAGTGGGTGTTCTTTATCAAAGCCTTTAGGAGGCCTTGAAAGTGAATCGCCAACTAACTCATATTTTTCAGTGAAAGGCTTATGTTCGATTGCATCTTGGTAAGGACCAGGCTTAGCAACAATATGATCGCGATATTGTTTAAGTTCATCTGATGCTGGATGCCATGAACCAACACCAAGGAAAACATCACCAGGCTCTATATGTAAATAAAAACCAGGTGCATGGACATCTTTACCTATCTCATGTCTAAATTGGATACCAACATTGGTCTTATACGGTGATTTATCTTTGGAAAACCTCACGTCGCGATAAACTCGCATTAGAGATCCTCCCATTTTTTTAGGAATTGCTTCATAGTGCGGCGATATTAAGCGTATCCAAGAATCCATCTCTTTAATGAACGTCAAAGCCGGTGTGCGAACTTTATCTTCATAATCTTGTTTATGATCGTTGAACCAGGCTTTGTCATTGTTTTCCTTCAATTGTTTCAAGAAGGTCATTATGGATGGATCAAAATGGCTAAACATGTTCTTTCCTCGTGTTGTGCACTATCGCTTAATACTTTCTTCTTTCTAAGCCTGTTTGCGATAGTATCTTGGCGGATATTTCTTCAATAGAATAGGTCGTGCTATTCAGAAAGGGGATATGTTCTCTGCGGTAGAGGTTTTCTACTTCGCGTAATTCCATCTTACATTGCCTTAGTGATGAGTATTGACTATTGGCTCTGCGCTCTGATCGAATTTGATGCAAGCGATCCGCATTTATGGTGAGACCAAAGAGTTTACTCTTAAAGCGCCTTAAACTCGGTGGGAGTTTCAAAATGTCACCCATATCCTCTTCTGTAAACGGGTAGTTAGCGGCTTTAATGCCATATTGCAATGCAAGGTAGAGACTAGTGGGTGTTTTACCAGAACGAGAAACACCCGTCAGAATAATATCTGCTTCGTGAAAATCCTTTAAATTCGAGCCGTCATCATTTGCAAGTGCATAATTGACTGCTTCGATACGGATATCGTAAGTCTTTTCATGAATGCTATGTGTTCTGTGTTTTAGCGGTTTTGATGGTACGCCCAAAGCTTTTTCTAATGGGGCAACATATTGATCAAGGAAGTTGTAACTAATGCCCACAGATTTGGACACAATCTTACGCACATCGATGTTAACTATGGTGTAAAATACCAAAGGTCTCTCGCCAGATTCCTTAAAACTGTTCTCTATTTTCTCAAGTACTTTTTCAGCTTGTTCTTTTGTTTCTACAAACGGCAAGGTGATATGTTTAAATTCTACGGTAAATAACGACAGCAAAGCATGCCCAAACACTTCTGCGGTAATAGCTGTACCGTCTGACACGTAGTATGCTGTGCGCATAACAACTCCTTAACAATGTTGTAATTTAATTACTAAATTAAATTAAATTTTACTTTCCGTCACAGCCCATTTTAAAATTGGCGCCTCAAAAAGTAGAGTTATTCATCATAATACTATTTGTTTGAAATTAAATAGAAAATTTGGGGACGGACTGATGACGGTGTAGACGCCTGAAAATCGATTAACGTCCCAACACAGTTTTCACCAACTTAACGTTTTTAGAGGAAATGTCAGTGTTAGATTACGTTCTATGGTATCAAGATTTGGGTATGAACGATGTCAACCGAGTCGGTGGTAAAAATGCGTCGCTTGGAGAGATGATTTCGAACCTTGCAAACGCTGGTGTTCAAGTGCCAGGTGGCTTTGCAACTACGGCCGATGCGTTTAACGAATTTCTAAAAACGAGTGGTGTTGAAGACAAGATTTATCAATTGTTGGATGAGCTTGATGTTGATGACGTTAATGCACTGGCTGAAGCAGGCAAAAAGATACGTCAATGGATTATTGATACACCTTTTCAAAAAGAACTAGAAGATGCAATCCGCTCTAGCTTCGATACACTTCAAGGTGACAGTGCTGCGGATGTTTCCTTTGCTGTGCGTTCATCAGCGACCGCAGAAGATATGCCGGATGCATCATTTGCTGGACAGCAAGAAACGTTTTTGAATGTAAAAGGGTACGAGTCAGTCCTTGTTGCTATAAAGCATGTTTTCGCTTCTCTGTTTAATGATCGCGCTATTTCTTATCGTGTTCATCAGGGCTATGACCATAAAGGTGTAGCTTTATCTGCGGGCATTCAGCGAATGGTGCGTAGTGATATATCGTCGTCGGGCGTTATGTTCTCTATCGATACAGAGTCAGGTTTTGAAGATGTTGTATTTATTACATCATCTTATGGTTTGGGTGAGATGGTTGTTCAAGGTGCCGTTAACCCCGATGAATTCTATGTGCATAAGCCAACGTTAGCGCAAAATCGCCCAGCGATTGTAAGACGTAATCTAGGCAGCAAATTAGTTCAGATGATCTATTCGTCTGATTTAGAGCACGGTAAGCAAGTCGAAATTGTCGATGTTGATAAAGCCTTGAGCGATAAATTCTCATTAACTGATGAGGAAGTGATGTCGTTGGCTCGCCAAGCGCAAATAATTGAAGATCACTATAAGCGTCCAATGGACATTGAATGGGCAAAAGACGGTAATGATGGCAAGCTGTATATCGTTCAGGCACGTCCAGAGACCGTGCGCAGTCGCGAAGATTCACAGGTTATCGAAAACTTTAAGTTGAAAGGCTCTGCGAAGCTTATTTCTGAAGGCCGTGCTATTGGACATAAAATTGGCGCAGGAACAGCCAAGGTGCTTGCTTCTATAGAAGAGATGGACAAGATTAAACAAGGTGATGTCCTTGTCACTGATATGACAGACCCTGATTGGGAACCCATCATGAAGCGTGCTTCTGCGATTGTAACTAACCGTGGTGGACGAACTTGCCACGCTGCTATCATAGCGCGTGAAATGGGTATTCCAGCTGTTGTTGGATGTGGAGACGCGACAGACGTTATCCAAACCGGAGACAATGTGACCGTCTCTTGTGCTGAAGGCGATACAGGATTTATTTATGGTGAACAACTAGATTATGAAGTTGTCACGTCTCGTATCGATAAAATGCCAGAAGTACCTTTGAAAGTCATGATGAACGTTGGTAATCCCGACCGTGCATTTGATTTTGCGCGCTTACCGCATAAAGGCGTAGGCCTTGCGCGTCTAGAATTTATTATCAATCGTATGATTGGCGTTCACCCTAAAGCATTGCTCGATTACGATAATCAGCCTAGCGATGTGAAGGAAGATATCGATGACATGATGGCAGGTTATGAATCGCCTGTAGAATTTTATATTCAAAAGCTGGTTGAAGGTATATCGACTATCGGTGCGGCATTCTCACCTGAGAAAGTTATTGTGCGTATGTCTGACTTTAAGTCTAACGAGTACTTTAACTTGGTTGGTGGGCATCAATACGAACCACATGAAGAAAACCCTATGTTGGGCTTCCGTGGTGCAAGCCGTTATATTTCTGATGATTTCAGGGAATGTTTCGCATTAGAGTGTGAAGCCATTAAACGTGTCAGAAATGATATGGGGCTGGCCAATGTCGAGATCATGATCCCCTTCGTCAGAACGCTTGAAGAAGGCCGTCAGGTTATTGAATTACTTGCAGAGCGTGGCTTAGTGCAAGGTGACAATGGCCTAAGAATCATCATGATGTGTGAGCTTCCTTCGAATGCGTTATTAGCCGATAAGTTCCTTGATATCTTTGATGGGTTCTCTATTGGATCTAACGATATGACTCAATTAACTCTAGGGCTTGATAGGGATTCTGGTTTAATTGCGCATTTGTTTGATGAGCGAGACGAAGCCGTTAAGGCCTTGCTGAGCATGGCAATTCAAGCGGCAAAGAAACGTGGTAAATATGTTGGTATTTGTGGTCAAGGCCCATCTGATCATGAAGACCTAGCAGCATGGTTGGTTGAGCAAGGAATCGATAGCGTATCGTTAAATCCGGATACTGTTGTTGAAACTTGGTTATATTTGGCTGAACAAAACAAGTAAATATCGAAAAGGCTGCCTTGGGCAGCCTTTTTGCTTTAGCATTAGGATTATCTTAACTTTCTACGGAGTAGAGCCTTGTCTAATGCTCTAGCGGTTCTGCTCATGGTGTTCTGGCATTTCTTCAACCACTTGCGGGCCATAGGGTAATCCATACTCAATAACATAAGACCACCTATAAGAAACAGAATAGAGCCAGGTAAAATAGCAAATACAATGCCTATGGTTATTGCCAATATAGCTAAACCTGTTCTAAGTTTTTTCTTCATTTTTCATATCCTTTCTGTTTCATGTTGGCCTTGCATAAGCACTGAATAAGTTGATCTGTTACTTGTCTTTGCTGGTATCAGTATGTGATGTTTCCGAGTAACCTCAAGTGACAGTTGTAACAGTTCATTAAAAGTTTGGGATTTTGACGCAAAATGAAACATTTAAGATGTATAACTTACATTTAGATGACATCATGTCTGTGATAAATTATATATTATAGTTAAGGGATATCGGACACAAGTGCACGCAAGAATGAAAAATACACTAATCAAAATACTATTGCCTATTTTTACCTTAGCTATAGGCATAGGGGTGATGCAGGGAATTAAAGCAACGGGGCAAGAAGAGGCCGAGAAAGAGGAAGTCGATGTTCGTCCGGTCGTTACTACTAAACTTGCTAGAGCTGAAGACTATCAGGTGATATTAAGTAGCTTCGGTGAGGTGAAGTCAGTTGAAGATACCATGTTGTCTGCACAAGTATCAGGAGAAGTCACAAGCTGGCATGAAAACTTTGTACCTGGCGGACTTATTCGTCGAGGTGATATCTTATTTAGTATCGATAAAAGCAGATATGAGTCGGCAGTTTTGCAAGCAGAAGCTGATGTAAGCACGGCTGAAGCGAGCTTAATAGAGGAGAAAGCGCGTGGTGAAGTGGCTAAACGTGAGGCCAAAACTCTGCCTTCTCGGAAAGTAACCGACCTTTACTTACGCAAGCCGCAGCTGTTGAGTGCTAAGGCAAGCCTTAAATCAGCGCAAGCACGACTAAAAGTAGCTAAGCGTGATCTTGAGTTTTGTGACGTTAAAGCGCCTTATGACGCGCTTGTTATTAACAGAGATATAGGGGTTGGTCAATTTGTTAATCAAGGTGCTCAGGTTGCTCAGATCAGCAACATAGAGGCTGCCGAGGTTGTTTTCCCAGTAGCTGGTTTCGATAACGCCTTCTTACCTGATAAATTGGAAGGTTAAGAAGCATCGTTGATTAGTCGAGGAAGTCAAACATTCGCTAGAGAAGCCTCTATTTCTAGAGATCTAGGAGTTGTTGATCAAAGCACTCGTATGGTGCAGTTGGTGGTGAGAGTTGAAGATCCTTATAGCTTGAAAACGAACACCCATAAAATGCCATTTGGAACTTACGTTGAAGTTGAGTTTATCGGTCAGGTTTTAACCAATATCTATAAAGTTCCACAAGAATCTGTGACGAACAATACTGTTTGGGTTGTTGGAGAAGATAAAAAGCTGATCCCTAGAAAAGTCGATGTCGTCCGGGAAGAAGGCGCTTTCTTTTTTATTCGAACTGGCTTACAAGAAAATTATCAACTACTTATGAC
>CAZVDU010000210.1:0-5857 GCA_964625615.1 uncultured Pseudoalteromonadaceae bacterium
CTCTATGTCTTTTCGCTACATATTCTCATTCTTGATTGCACTGAGCTTGAACAGTGTAAGTAATCTGTCTCATGCCAATGCTTCTGATATTGCCGATATGACCGCTAGTGAGCTTGTTGAAGCCATCAAAACGCAACGTGTTTCCTCTGAAGAGGTTGTTGCACATTACCTTAAGCGTATCGCCAAACATGATGACAAACTTAATAGTATTATCTCCTTGAATCCTAATGCCTTGGACGAGGCGCGCGAGAAAGACCGGCAAGCTAAGGAGAGAGGGGCTTTAGGCTCTCTTCATGGTATACCTGTTTTGGTCAAAGATAATATAGAAACTAAAGAACTCCCAACCACGGCAGGTTCTATTGCCTTACTCGAAAATGATACTAAAAGAGATGCGCCTATTATTGCTCGGCTAAGGGCGCAAGGCGCGATTATTCTGGGTAAGACAAATTTGTCGGAGTGGGCGAATTTCCGTTCGACTGATTCTATTAGTGGTTGGAGTGGGGTTGGTGGTCAAACGCATAATCCACATAGTCTAGACCGGACAACTTGTGGATCTTCAGCTGGTTCTGGTGCGGCTATGGCTGCTCAGTTTGCGCCATTAGCTATTGGTACTGAGACTAACGGCTCTATCATTTGCCCGTCATCGATGAATGGTGTTGTGGGGTTTAAACCCACGGTCGGGTTGATGTCTCGTCACCATATTGTACCTATCTCTGTGACGCAAGACACCGCTGGTCCAATGACGCGAAGCGTTTACGATGCCGCGCTGATGTTGACCGCTATGGCAGGTAGTGATTCGAACGACATAGCTACTGTGATGGCTGATAGTAAAATGGTGGATTATACCCGTGCACTCGATGGCAATATTGATGGCATGCGCATAGGTGTAGCGAGGTGGTCTCAAGGCAATCGCCCGGCCATTATATCTGCTTTTAATGAAGCCGTTGCGACACTGCAAAAACAAGGTGCGGTATTGGTTGATATCAACGAATTTGAACGTGAAGAAGGCTATGGTGCGAAATCTCGTTGGGTAACACGTACCGAGTTCAAGCAGGAGCTCAATAAATACCTTGCCGCTGCATCGCCAAAGGTAAAATATCGTACGCTTGATGCATTGATTACGTTTAATAATAACGACCCACGCGAACTTGTGTTGTATGACCAAAGTCGATTTCTACAATCTCAAGCGACAATCGGCTATGACGACCCTGAATATATTGAAGCGTTAAAAACCGTTCGCCGTGTGACGAGAGACAAAGGCATTGATTATTTACGCGAGCAATACAATGTCGATGTTATTGTGATGCCGGCAAGGCCAGCTGCGTTTATGATTGATGCTGTATATGGTGATGACTATCCTGGCGGTTCAGTGGGTGTTAATTGGATGGCGGCTGTGGCCGGATATCCTATCATCTCGGTACCTATGGGAGACGAGCAGGGCTTACCTTTAGGGTTGGGTATAATGGGGGGAGCATGGGATGATGAAACCGTATTGCGTGTCGGCTATGCTTATGAACAAGCGTCACATAAAATATTAGTGCCGACTTTTGTTAAGAATGCGCGTGAGAACACGAAAACAGCTCGCGCATTGGCACCTTACAAGCGCTAAATTACTATTTTGCAGTGGCTATTTAAGACTTTGTTCGACGGGGCAACCTACCTTTCTACAGACACCTTCATTGCAAAGTCTGCATATACGCCTGGCTTCGAGCCTTTCTTGCGTTAGGCCTTTCATTGCAATACCAAGTAGGCTGATAAACTCCTGTTTTTGCCGAGAGTCGAAGTGCTTGAAGATATTTTCAATCGCTTTCTCTCTTTGCTCCAGAATGTTCTCTACTCGCTTATCACCCTCTGATGTTGTCGCCAGTATGACAGCGCGAGCATCCTCAGGAGATTTTAACCGTTTTACCAAGCCTTGCTCTTCAAGGGTATTAACCAATCGTACAGCACCGGAATGAGTTAACCATAGGACCTTGCTGAGACTGTCGATAGTGTCGTTGGGATGATTGTAGATTGTGACCAAAGCAGCTTCATGATTTAAGCTGCGGCCTCCCAATTCAGATACATTGGTCTCTATAGCAGTAGAGATATAGGTTGCAAAAGCACCTGTCAGGTTTGAACGATAATTGCCACTTTTCATCGAGACATCATATATGACGGAGTCATAAAAAAATAGTGACAAGGTGTCATTTTTGATTATTATATGACTCAGTCATGTAATTGGTGTTGTTATCACCACTATTAAGAGGTTGTTATCATGAGCGTACATTCGGATGTATTAAATTACGTCAAAAAATTTAAAACAGTACTAGGGAAGACAATGGCATACATAGATGAAGGGGTGGGTGATCCTATTGTTTTCCTGCATGGCAATCCGACATCTAGTTATTTGTGGCGAAATGTGATGCCTTATTTGGAAGGTCGGGGGCGGTTAATCGCCATCGATATGATTGGCATGGGAGATTCAGACAAACTGGACAATACCAAAGATGGCAATTACTCACTGGCCGAAAATAGCCGTTACACCTTCGCACTGCTTGAGTCTTTAGGTGTGACTGAGAACGTGACACTTGTCCTCCATGATTGGGGATCTGGCGTAGGATTTAAGTGGGCTAATGAGCATCAAGATGCAATTAAAGCTATCGCCTTTATGGAAGCCATTGTCACACCATTCCCAACATGGGATGATTTTCCAAAAGATCTTCATGGTCCGATAGGAACATTGCGGTCAGAAGAAGGTGATAAGTTGGTTCTTGAAGAAAATTTCTTTATTGAAACCTTATTGCCAGGCGTTATTAGTCGTCCTTTAACGGACAAAGAGCACAATGAATATCGCCGCCCCTTCGTGCAAGCGGGTGAGGATAGGCGTGCAACGCTCGCTGGCCCTCGACAACTGCCCATCGCCGGTGAACCTGCTGATACCGTAGCGATAGTCGCAAGCTATGCAGATTATCTGGCGAACTCGGTAGATGTGCCTAAATTGTTTATCAACGCGGAGCCTGGTGCCTTTTTAGTTGGATATGCGCGTGACTTTGTTCGCACATGGCCTAATTTAGATGAAGTAACGGTTTCGGGCGCGCATTTTATTCAGGAAGACTCGCCTCACGATATTGGTAAGGCATTGGCTTCTTGGTTACCTTAACAAAGGGTTTAATCGCGGGTTATATGTAGCTCAGTTGGGTGAAGTACTCAACTGAGCCTCTGCATCACTTCTGATATTTATCAAACCAAGCCAATATATGCTCTATCTTTCCGATCAATTGGCTGGGCCTATTGGCGATAAAGTGGAAAGACCCTGGCATTTCAACTAATGCGGTGTCTATTTTACGCAATTTTAGGGCATTGTAGAGTTGTTTGGACTCTGAAAGCGGGGTCCGCATATCATTGCCACCGACCATAACCAACGTTGGGGTTTGGATATTGCCAACTAACGAGAGTGGAGAAAACTTCCAGTAATTCTCAAAATTTTCCCACGGTTGTCCTGGGTAGCGATAGTCAGCGTAGGCATAGTAATTGTCTGCGACTAAGGTTTTGCTGATCCAGTTCATTACCGGTTTAACGACTGCCGCTGAGCGGAAGCGATTGTTTTTGCCAATCATCCAGGCAGCCATAATGCCGCCTGCACTGCCGCCTGTGACATACAAATTCCCCTCTTGCGCGAGTCCAGCTTGAATCATCGCATCAACACCATCCATCACATCATGGTAGTCGTCGCCTGGGTAGTTGTGATGGATAAGGTTGCCGAACTCCTCGCCATAGCTTGTGCTGCTGCGTTGGTTTGGGTAAAAGACAACATAATCGGCGGCGGCGTACAATTGCATTTCAGGTGAAAAACGTGCGCCGTAATTGGCTACTGGGCCGCCATGGTTTTCGACAAGTAAAGGGTAGTCTTTATCTTTTTCATAGTTGGGGGGAAGTACGTACCAGCCTTGAATATCACGTTGGTCAACACTGGATTTGTACCAGATTTCTTTGACCTCGCCCAATGTGCGGTGAGCCAGTAAATCTTCATTTAATTGAGTGGCTATATCAGGTTTGTTACCAGCGCGAGTAATAACAGCAACATCAGAGGGTCTTACCGCTGTTGCATGTGTATAGGCTACGAGGCCTTGTTGGTTGACGCTAAAGCTACCACCGCCATAAGGTCTGCCCATTGCGTCACCAACACTTTCTGCAACAGCTGTGATTTTACCTTTGGTAGTCGTGATGGCTAACTTACCGTCTCCGTGATTATCGTATTGGAAATAAATACCTTTAGGCGCCCACTTTATGTTACTTAGGCTCCGATCAAGCTTAGTATCTATTTCGCGCTTGTTGCTGCCATCTAGATCCATTATGTAGAGGCGGGTGACTTGATAATTCTGCACTTTATCGGGATAACCCAAGTATGCGATCTGCTTACCATTGGGTGAGATTATCGGTGTATGATCTGGCCCTTGACGATCTGTTAACTGCTTAATTTCTCGTGTGTCTACCGACACGCTATAAATGTCGGTATTACGGTAGTCGTGTTCCCAATCGGGCTGACGGTTAGCCGAGAAGATGAGCTGTTTGCCATCCTTGCTCCATTGTGCGGGTCCTCTATGATGAAAGTTTCCGCTGGTTAATTGTCTGGCTGTACCGCCGTCGGCTGGCAATACAAATAAATGCCTGAAACCTGTTTCAAGATAACCTGAACCATCTTGTTCATATTTTAAACGTGTGGTGACTCTAGGCTTATCCGCCCATTTAGCCCCTTTAGGCTTAGCCGGAGACTTAACCAGTATTGGTGGTTTTTCAGGTACGAGCATTGAAAAAGCAATGTGTTCGCCGTCAGGTGACCAGCTTAAGCCTGACGGTGAGCGCTCTAGCTGCGTCAATTTAGCCATTTTGCCAGTTTTAACCCAGTAGACATATATTTCTGAGCCATTGTCTGTGCTGCTAACGAAACTTATTCGGCTTCCATCCGGTGACCAAACCGGTGAAGATTCTCGAACTTCTCTGTTGGTCAATTTGGTGTGGCCACTGCCGTCACTATTGACCAACCATATTCTGGCATCGCGCCTGTCATTCATGATATTCATGAAATTACGCAAGTAAGCCACCTGTTTACCGTCGGGAGAAATTTGAGGCGAGGTTGCCCATTCCAAGTCGAATACATCCATTGAATCGAAGACTGGTTTGTCTTCTGCGTGTGTTTTGAACGTGGCCAAAACGGCCAGTAAAATGACCCCGAATAATCTACTCATAACTCTCCCTCACAAGGTGAAAAAAGCTATGTTACACGATAACGTTTTTTTACACAGTGGCATGATATGAGCAAGTGTAAAGATAGGCTCACAACGCATGCGCTTCACTAACAAGTATGGATAACTGGCGTTTGTAATAGAGAACTTACGTTAAGCCTTTATGGCTCCTTCACGTTAGAGATCCATAACGCTTGATAAGGGGATAACTGATAGTCAATATTGTCGAGTTCGATAGGCGTTTTAGTAATGAGATCAACCCATTTGTCGGTGCCGATTAGATTGAGATCGCTCAGACACAAGCTCTGACTTTCATCAGACATATTGTAGACGCAGAAAATGCTTTGGGCTCTGTCCATACTCTGACGCCAGAAGCCAAATATTTTATCGCTTAACTGAAGAGTGAATTGCGTAGCGTTAGGATGAAAGGCTGGTTGTTCTTTTCTAATTTCGAGTAATTCGGTGATGCGGTGGTAAGCCAAGTGATGCTGGCTGTTGGATGATTCTAAGTGCGTTTTTAGCCGTTCGTAGTCCCATTTATGGCGGTTAATGGAGCGATTGTGGCTGGTGTTTTTAACTTTCTCCAGGTCATTCCCTGTTCCTAACAGGCTATGGATATATAAACCTGGAAT
>CAZVDU010000211.1:0-5843 GCA_964625615.1 uncultured Pseudoalteromonadaceae bacterium
TGAATCATTTGCCTCACCTTCAAAACGGAGTCACTATGCTGAGTTGTAACCCTGATAAATATCGCCACGCTATCACCAGCCTTAATATGACTAAGGCGCAAGAGGATGAGCTAATCTATTGCATCTGGGACATTATGAATATGTTCGCGGAATTAGGGCATGGCGTACATTCTATCAACACAATTTCTTCGATATTTGTTGAAAAAGCTCGTCAGGAGTCTGGAGAAATTGCTACAAAAACGATCCACTAAGTATCGAAAATAAAAGGAGATTGCCTATGACACAAAAAGCCCTGATTTACTGCCGTGTCAGCACAAAACGCCAATCACGGGAAGGCTCGGGATTGTCTAGTCAACAAAAGCGCTGTGAAATCTATGCCATGCAACATGGCTATCAGGTCGAGGATGTGTTTCCCGACGATGTCACTGGCGGTGGTAACTTTATGAAGCGTAAAGGCATTGTTGATATGCTTGAGCATATTAAAGCCAATCGCAAGACGCGCTACGTAGTGATATTTGATGATTTAAAACGCCTTGCTCGCGACACCAAATATTATCTTATCTTGCGTGAAACGCTGGATGAATTGCGTGTACGTGTCGAATGTCTGAATTTCACCTTTGAGGATACGCCAGAGGGTGAATTTTATGAAACGATGATTGCGGCCGGTGGACAGTTAGAGCGCAAGCAGCAAGCGCGCCAGACCTATCAGAAGGTCAATGCAAGGTTTGAGGCGGGTTATTGGGGGTTTGCCGCTCCTGTCGGCTACAAGATGCAGATGGAAGCGGGAAAACCACGCATTCTCTTGCGTGATGAACCTATCGCAACCTACGTTCAGCAAGCGCTTGAGCGTTTTGCTTCTGGCTACTATCAAACGCAAATGGAAATGAAGCGCTATTTGGAAACCTGCCCTGAATTTCCAAAGACGTACAACCAAGGCAAAGAAGTACACCCCGACCGCGTCAAACGGTTACTGACGAACTGTGTGTATGCTGGTTTGGTTGAGCAACCCAATCGAGGGATATCACGCCGAGAGGGGCAGCATGAGGGGTTAATTAGTCTTGAGATTTTTTATAAGAATCAAGAACGTTTAAATAAAAAAAAGAAGCTCGCCCCAACGCGTAAAGATTTTAACAATGATTTCATTTTGCGTGGTGCAGTCAACTGCGCTGATTGTGGGAAGCCATTAACAGCTAATTGGAGCAAAGGCAGGAAGGCACACTACCCTTATTACATTTGCCGCACCAAAAGTTGCGAAAGTAACGGTAAATCCATTAAGCGTGAAAAGCTCGAAAGTGAATTTGAGGCACTTCTTAAAACTCTGACGCCCAGAAAAGAGGTTGCCGCTCTATCCTCATTAATATTGCGCGATATCTGGGATGACATGGCGGACAACAAAGAGAAATACCGCCAAGCCCTTATCGAACAAATGAGAGAGCTTGAAAATAAACAACAAAAAACAATTGATAAGCTAGTCGATACGTATGTGACTGCTGTGGTCGCGGCTTATGAAGAGCGAATCGAAAATATGGAGCAAGAAAAGAGCGTCTTACAAGAGAAAATAGCACATTATGGTGAAAATGGAGGTGACTTTGACGAAACTTTTCGAACCGCTTTATTATTTTTGGAAAACCCTTGTCATCTGTGGGCTAGCGAGCAGGTTGCATATAAGAGAGCAGTGCTAAAACTGGCTTTTTCCGAACCTCTACTATTCGACCGTAAAACCGGTTTTCGAACCGCCGCTATCTCAAGCCCCTTCAAGGCTTTGAAGGATTTCGATAGCCACGATTCCAAAATGGCGGAGAGAGAGGGATTCGAACCCTCGATACGCTATAAACGTATACACACTTTCCAGGCGTGCGCCTTCAGCCACTCAGCCATCTCTCCAAATCTGTAAGTTACTTAGTCATGTAACCAAGGGCGCGTATGTTATGGGTTTCCATGCTTCGAATCAAGCTAAAACCTCAACTTTTATTAGCGCTCGCTTGTTATTTTTTCGCCTTGAATTTAGTGCCAAAATCAAGCATACGATTTAAAGGAACTAACGCTCTTTCGCGCAGCTCATCATCTACAAAAATCTCATGCCCGCTTGCTGATATCAGTGCTTTTTGGATAGCTTGTAAACCGTTCAAAGCCATCCAAGGGCAATGTGCACAACTGCGACATGTGGCTCCATTACCTGCGGTAGGTGCTTCAATAAACTCCTTACCAGGTGCTTGCTGTTGCATCTTATAAAAAATACCTCTATCAGTTGCTACAATAAGCTGTTTGTTAGGCAATTCCCGTGCTGCTTTGATCAGTTGCGTAGTTGAACCCACAGCATCTGCTAATTCAATAACACTCGACGGTGATTCTGGATGAACAAGCACAGCTGCATCGGGGTGGACATGCTTCATTGTCTTTAGCGCTTGTGATGAGAACTCATCATGAACAATACATTCACCATCCCAAAGTAAGATGTCAGCTCCTGTTTGCTTAGCAACATAAGCCCCTAAATGCCTATCTGGCGCCCATATGATTTTTTTACCTTGCTCATGCAAGTATTCAATAACATCAACTGCAATGCTAGATGTAACAACCCAATCGGCTCTAGCCTTAACAGCAGCTGAGGTATTTGCATAGACAACAACAATTCTATCTGGGTGGGCGTCACAAAAAGCATTAAATTCAGCCTCTGGGCAGCCTAAATCAAGAGAACAAGTTGCTTCAAGTGTAGGCATTAACACGTTTTTCTCGGGGCTCAGGATTTTAGCTGTCTCCCCCATAAACTTAACACCTGCAACAATCAAGTTTTGCTGCTTGGCATCTCGACCAAAACGGGCCATTTCTAATGAATCAGAAATAAAGCCTTCAGTCTCTTCTGCCAACGACTGGATCTCAGGATCGGTATAATAATGGGCAACTAAAATAGCATCTTTCTCTACGAGAAGCTGCTTGATACTCTCTCGATATTCCTTTTGCGAAACCTCGCTTAAAGCTGGAGGTGGCGAAGGAAAAATGTAGTCTTGTGGTTCAATAATACGCGCTTGATTCATACTGCTTTTTGGTGCTTGCACTGATTGGGCGAGAGTATACCTGAGTGAAACATTATTGTCATAACCTCGTAAGATTCACGATTAAACTGGGTTGTTTCATCTAACACACTCGATCTTTGTCCGAACACCCTACAGACCAATCATTAAGCAGTATTGCACTTCCTACAACCTGGTTTTATAGCTAAACTAGCAACACACACTCCGTAATAATAAGAGCTAGAAAGCAACATGAACGAAGATATAGCCCAAATCCAAAAAATCAGCGATATCCTGATTGAATATGTCGTGACTTATAGCTTCCAAATAGTAGGGGCAATTTTTCTACTTATCATAGGTGCTTGGATTGCAGGAAAAGTCGGTAAAAAGGTAGAAAACATCATGCGTGGTCGTGATATTGACATCACCTTAAGCCGATTTACCGGTAGCATAGTCAAAGTCATGCTTATGATTATGGTGGTTGTCATTGTACTGGGCCACTTGGGTATAAGTGTAACGCCATTGCTGGCAGCATTAGGTGCTTTAGGCTTAGGGGCTGGCTTAGCAATCCAAGGTATGCTTTCAAACTATGCAGCAGGCTTTACCATCATTATCACCCGCCCATTCGTGGTTGGAGATACTATACAGGTACAAGGAGTCGCAGGGCTGGTTAAGGAAGTTCACTTGGGATACACAATATTAATAAACGAAGACGATGTAAGGATCCAAATCCCGAATCGGTTAGTCGTCGGTGAAATATTGCACAACTCCAATACCAATAGTCTCATTGAGCTGTCTATAGGTGTTTCTTATGACAGCAATACTGAACTAGTAACCAATCTAATTCTCGACGCACTCTCTAAACTAGAAGGTTTGGAATCAAATGGTAGTCCCATCGTCGGTATCGATAATTTTGGAGATAGCAGCATTAACTTTGGCATACGTTTTTGGGCACCAACAACTAAGCATTATGAGCTACGTTACTCGGCAAACAAACTCATTCACGACGCTATTGTGCAAGCAAACATCGTCATACCCTTTCCACAGAGAGAGGTTACTATGCTTGGGGCCAGCTGATGGCTCTTCGTGTTACTTAACGCCTTATTAAAATAATAGTCATCTTTAGGTATTTGGTCGCTCATTATTCTTCCAACCTCGCCTCACTGCTCATCGTTTTTGCGATCTAGATACACTGTCCATAAAGAACTTCAGATCACTCACAAGTTTCGAGTAGCTAAACGATAGCCTTTCATCAGAACACCGATAAAATTAAAATTATAGTGTTGTAAATTCTATTTTCGTCTATACATCTTTTCTATGGAACGCATAAACACTCTTCAATTTGGATCAAAGCTACTATCACTATTGTGGCTGATAAGCATTAGCCTGCTTGGCATATCGCCAACAACGGAGTTAGAAAAATCAGAACAAACTTTTCTAGAATCTAAATCAGATATACAAGCCTTTGATGTTAAATATTTACTGACAGAAAATTCTAGGCCTCACCACCCATTCATCCCAACAATGCTAGACAACTGGTTATCGTTAGTTCCTGAAACCTTTGTTGAATCATTCAATCAGCTTCAATTTGAGTCATGGCCAGAAGAAAGCCTGCTCAATTCATATCAAAGCATCGTTCGTTACCAATATTATATAAGTTCACTTCGCACACTTTTTTAATCCATTAATCAAACATCCCAGCATATCGCTGGATATCATGTTTTCAGAGATTAAAAAAATGAAAAATTTCTTAGCTGTATACTTGCCACTATTGGTGTGGTTAGCTGCATTTGGCCTGTTTGGTCTTTTCGTAGTGATGTATGGATGGGCCAAAAAACAAAAAGGTGCGGCTATCGCACTAGGTATGCTTGTACAAATGTTTTTACCGGATCCAAAAGTTCAACAAACCATTGAGTTTGTTGTTGAAGCGAAGCAAAAAGAAAGCAAGCAATCTATGCAATCACAAACCAATGAAGACGATTAAGCAACAAAGTTTTGTCCTATCACAGCTAGATAAACACTACCTGTGCTAGCCGAATAGGTGCTCCCTAGTATTTGGAGCACTTGTCGTCCGAGCTTATTCCCATAACATTACATCAATCTTTTTTCGGCTGAAATAACAAAGAGTAAAAATCAATATCGAACTTTGTATCAACGTCAGTTATTAATACTTCGAAGTAATTCAATTGTAAAACATATGACCATCTGTTCTGGTCAACTCTAACCGGACACATTGCTAAACTTGGCTTAATATTCACTTGGAGACAAATCCCCAGAAGCTATAGCTTTCCTGCTTGAGAAATAACCTAATCATATAGCCCACATCATTAGGGTATTGATTCATATGAGTGCCACTAATCACTCAAAGAAAGTTGATATGTAAGCGCTTTATGTGTCGTTTGGGTGCTTGCATTGGTTACATCGAACGCTCAGAATCATCCTGGTTGATAACAGGAATATCCTTGCATTTCAAATAGATAGAAAACGAGTAAAATTGAATCAGCGAGGTAGCGAAATGGTGAGCCATCTCGGAAAAAGTTCGAACCATTTGTTCGAACTCTTAGTCGACTGAAATAATTATTTGAAAGAAGGTTACCCTGAAATCTATGAACTCACAGACTTAGAAACTTAGCGATATATGACTACGAACATAAGTTCTTGATAACTTCTCAATCAGTCGACGCTTTAGCGGTCGACTGTATTGACTGGTTATAGGATTCCGTCAACGGTTGAACCAATTGTTTAACTATTTCCCGTACACTCTGTATGGTAATATCGTAGGATTCATTGGAAGTGACTGCAATAGCAGTGTTGATGTCGGGTAAAATGACAAGC
>CAZVDU010000212.1:0-5734 GCA_964625615.1 uncultured Pseudoalteromonadaceae bacterium
GAAACCTTACTGAAGGATTATCGGTCATTACCGAACGAGCACATTCTTTAAATCACTTTATTCAGGATTATCAAAAGCTAACACGATTGCCGTTGCCTAATAAAAACCTATTCTCATTAAGGACTTTTACGCAGCCGATATGCCAACTCTTTGACAAAAGTGATGTTCGGATACCGGACTCCGACATTCAAATTTTTGCTGATACAGAGCAGTTACAGCAAGTATTCGTTAACCTATTGAAGAACGCACAGGAAGCGAATCAAGCTTCAATGACTGAAGAGAATAACTCGGCTATTGTTATTGATTGGTTTGTTGATACGAATAATGTGCATATTGAGATTTGTGATAACGGTACAGGCATTAATAATGCCGATAACCTGTTTGTGCCTTTCTATACCACCAAGAAACAAGGGAGTGGCATAGGTTTAACCTTGAGTCGTCAAATTGTTTTAAACCATGGTGGTGATCTCAATTTACGTAACATGCCAGGCGAAAAGGGCGCTAAAGCGACGATTTTATTACCTAGTGGTAACTCAATTTAATTTTTAAAGGGTAAAAGGGCTGTAGCTTGTTCTTTATAGTTGGATATATGTGGCTCTTCTTCGTTTAGGAATTGTTGAATCGCTCTTTTAAAGTCGGGTTGGGCTATCCAGTGATTTGAGTAGCAAAATATCGGTTCGAACCCGCGCATGATTTTATGCTCGCCTTGTGTACCCGGATTAAAGCTGGCGAGGTTGTTTTCAATACAAAACTCGATACCTTGATAATAGCAACATTCAAAATGTAAACCGTCGACATCTTCAAGTGCCCCCCAATACCGGCCATATAAAGTTGAATCGTCTTTCAGGTATAAAGCAGCAGCTATTTTAATGTCTTGCTTTTCGGCGATGACGAGTAACAGGCTGTCTGACATTGACGATAGCAACATATCGAAGAAGTCTCGTGTTAGGTAACCTCCGTGACCACTTCTTTTCAAATAAGTTTGTTGGTAGCAATGATAAAAGGTATTCATGTCGGTGCTTGTAATGTTTTCGCCGACGAGCCTCGATAGGGTTACACCCGCGTCTACCACCTTTTTCCGTTCTTTCTTCACATTCTTACGTTTGCGTGAAGCAAAGGATGCTAAGAAGTGATCAAAATCTGAATAGTTACGATTAAACCACTGAAACTGTACAGAGCGTCTTTGCATGAATGTGTCGTTTGTTAGGTGATGGCTCACCTTTTCTTCGCTAAACAAGCAATGTAATGACGATACGTTCAGGCGCTGAGCTTCTTCAACCATCATTTCACACATACGCTTTTCCAATGATGCATCATGCAGAGCTGTATCGAACAAAAACCTTGGTCCTGTTACTGGAGTGAAAGGGATGGCATTGAGCAGCTTTGGGTAGTAGTTCAGCCCATGTCTTTGATAAGCATCGGCCCAAGCCCAGTCAAAAACATATTCACCATAACTATGTGTTTTTAGAAAGAGTGGTGCTGCGCCGATGAGTGTATCGCCTTCCCAAACTAATAGATGGTGGGGTGTCCAACCGCTTTCTGTTGTTGTGCTTTGACTCTGCTCTAACGCTTGCAAAAATTCATGTTGTGTAAAAGGGTAGCCGTTGATGTTCAGTTTATTCCATTGTGGCGCGTCAATTTGACGAATACTACTCACAAACTCAAATTTGAATGACATAATGTCAATACCCTAACCTTCAACCTATAGATTTAATGAAGCTCGAAAACATCGATAGTGTTATTACTCGCTTTCTGTCGCGCAGAGAGCATAGCGAATATGAAATGGTTAATAAACTGCTTCAGAGAGGATATGACTCAGCCGACGTTGATTTGGCGATAACTAAATTTAAGAATGCCGATATTCTAAGTGATAGTCGTTTTGCGGAGTCTCGAATTCGGGACCGTGCATACAAAGGCTATGGCGAATTTTGGATAAGGCAAGAACTTAAACAGCATCAATTGAGTGCTCAAACTATTGAAACTGCCTTGGCAGAGGAACCTCAAGATTGGTTTGAAATTGCCAAGCGCTGGGTGTGTAAAAAGTATTCAAGAAAGGCGGATATGGCAAAAATCGACTGGAAAATGCAGCAGAAAATGAAAGTATCCGCAAGGAACCGAGGTTTTTCACAGGATGAGATTCGTTACGCGATGGATTGTTTTTTTGATGAGCAAGCTGATGATAACCAAGGTATGTCGTGATCGTCTCCTAGCCGTTGTTATAAGCGGGTAAATCATGTTATCTTGCACGCCCTAAAAGGGATTTCCTTTTCTGTTTTATACGCAATATTCCAAACTGTTAGAGCCATAAATGACTAAATCGACCGCTGAGATTCGTAGCGCTTTTATTGAATACTTCGCTAAAAATAACCATCAATCTGTGGCTAGTTCCTCGCTAGTACCTGCTAATGATCCAACACTGTTATTCACGAATGCAGGAATGAATCAATTTAAAGATACTTTTTTGGGGGCAGAAAAACGCAATTACTTAAGGGCTGTCTCATCTCAGCGTTGCGTAAGAGCCGGTGGTAAACATAATGATTTGGAGAACGTCGGTTATACCGCGAGACATCACACCTTTTTTGAGATGTTAGGTAATTTCAGTTTTGGTGATTACTTCAAATCAGACGCGATAAAGTTTGCTTGGGGCTTTTTGACTCAAGAATTAAGCCTTCCTGTCGAAAAGTTGTTGGTAACCATCTATCACACAGATGATGAAGCGTTTGATATCTGGCACAAGCAAGTTGGTTTACCCGAAGAAAAGATCATTAAGATAAGTACGTCAGATAACTTCTGGTCGATGGGGGACACTGGTCCTTGTGGACCCTGTTCAGAAATATTTTATGATCACGGTGAGCACATCTGGGGTGGTCCTCCTGGATCACCAGAAGAAGACGGTGATCGCTTTATTGAAATATGGAATTTGGTTTTCATGCAATTCAATCGCCAAGCCGATGGTGAGATGCAACCACTTCCGAAACCCTCTATCGATACAGGTATGGGGCTAGAGCGTATCTCAGCTATCATGCAAGATGTTCATAGTAATTATGAAATTGATATCTTCCAAAACCTTATCAAAGCTGCCGCCGAAATTGTTGGTGCGAAAGACGTTGAAGATAAATCATTACGTGTTATTGCTGATCACATTCGTTCATGCGGGTTCTTAATTTGCGATGGTGTTATGCCTTCTAACGAAGGCCGTGGATATGTGCTACGCCGTATTATTAGACGTGCTGTTCGTCATGGTTATAAATTGGGTGCGAATAATGTGTTTTTCTACAAGCTTTATGCATCTCTTATTGAACAAATGGGAGAAGCATATCCCGAACTTGTCAGCCAACAGGTGTCTGTAGAAAAAGTATTAAAGGTCGAAGAAGAGCAGTTTTCCAGAACCTTAACGCGAGGTATGCAGATCCTTAACGATACCCTCGATAGTTTAGAAAGTGACGTTATTCCTGGCGATGTCGTGTTTAAGCTTTATGACACATATGGATTCCCAGCTGATTTAACGGCCGATGTGGCGAGAGAAAAGAATGTGTCTATTGATCAAGAAGGCTTTGATCAATGTATGAAGCAGCAGCGTGAAAGGGCTCAGAAGTCCAGTCAGTTTGGAACAGACTATAATGACCAGTTGAGTTCAGACACTGAGTCTGAATTTACTGGGTATGAATTCTACCAAGGTAGTACGACTATCGTTGAATTGTTCAAAGGTTCTGAAGCAACTACACTGCTTAATAAAGGTGACGAAGGAATTGTTGTGCTGGGTTCAACACCTTTTTATGCTGAGTCTGGTGGACAAGTTGGCGACACTGGTGTTTTAAAGCTAGAAGCCGGTGAGTTTGAAGTATTAGACACCATTAAATTGGGTGACGCCATTGCACACAGAGGTGTAGCGCGTGCAAGGATGTCGGTCGGTGATGCAGTAAGTGCTGAAATTGACGTTGTAAGACGCGAGGCTATAAAACTTAATCACAGTGCAACACATTTAATGCATGCAGCATTGAGAAAAGTTTTAGGTGAGCATGTGACGCAAAAAGGGTCACTGGTCGATGCTCAAAGACTTAGATTTGACTTTTCTCATTACGAAGGTGTGTCGTCTGAACAATTGCAGACAATAGAGCGCCTTGTAAATCAGGAAATTCGTGAAAACAACTCGTTAGCTACCGAGCTCATGGATTTAGACGAAGCTAAAGCGTCTGGTGCTATGGCATTGTTTGGCGAAAAGTACGACGAGAAAGTGCGTGTTGTTTCAATGGGTGATTTTTCTGTTGAGCTGTGTGGCGGAACACATGTTAGGCAAACAGGTGACATAGGTTTCTTTAAAGTATTGGCAGAAAGTGGTATCGCAGCCGGTGTTCGGCGTATTGAAGCAATTACCGGTAATACAGCTATACTTTGGGTACAGCAACAAGCGAATGATTTTGAGTACTTAGCCGGTCTCTTGAAAACTGACCAGCAGAGCATTGGCGATAAGGTTTTGCAACTGCAAGAGCAGAGTAAGGCATTAGAAAAACAGCTTGAGCAAGCGAAGAAAAAGCTAGCAAGCCAAGCAGGTAATGATTTGATTTCTGGTAGTATAGACGTTAAGGGTGTTAAATTACTCATTGCTAAGTTGCAAGATGTTGATGCTAAAGATTTGCGTGTAATGATGGATGACCTGAAGAATCAATTAGGTTCAGGTATTTTGATACTCGGACTCGCGCAAGAGAAGAAAGTAAACTTGATTGCAGGTGTAACAAAAGACTTAGTTGGTCAGGTGAAGGCAGGTGAATTAGTAAACTTTGTGGCTCAACAAGTTGGCGGCAAAGGCGGTGGAAGGCCTGATATGGCTCAAGCTGGTGGAACGAACCCAGAGCACTTAGACGCTGCTTTAGCGTCTGTAGAGGCTTGGTTAGAAGAGCGCTTATAACTCTTCGGCTAGTCAGTTTTTAAGGTGACACTAAAAACAGGGAGTGGCTGGTAGCGAAATTTATTATTCTGATAGGTAACGCTAAATTTAACATTGGATGCTTTTGGATTAACGGAAATGGAGTAAGCAGATGCTTATATTAACTCGTCGTGTTGGTGAAACTTTGATGGTTGGTGACGATGTCACTGTGACTGTATTAGGTGTGAAAGGAAATCAGGTTAGGATAGGTGTTAACGCGCCCAAGGAAGTGTCTGTGCATCGTGAAGAGATTTACATGCGTATACAGGCTGAAAAAAATATCCAACTCGCTGCTCATCAGCAAGCTGCTAATAATGCAGCGGATGATGATTAGTCATTAGATTTACCATGCTTTTACTTGTAGTTATGTGTAATGGCGTTAAATCTAGTACCAGTTTTAATACAGATTGGTATAAGGCCTTGGACTTTGTTGTATGTTAGTTCAAGGCTTAAAACTCCCCCGCTTGATGTTTTTTCATGCCTTGTTTAATGATTCAAACTGCGTTTTTTCTACTGTTGTTTAAAAACTCAACATACGCTCAATTTGATGATAAAAAGTGTTTGACTTCCTTTAGCTAATCGGTAAACTTCCGCCCACATTTTGAGACATAGCTGGTTCCATTTAAAGCTTGTTTTCATTATATAGCAATAGTGTTCCGGAGAGGTGGGTGAGTGGCTGAAACCAGTTCCCTGCTAAGGAACCGTACGTTAATTCGTACCGAGGGTTCGAATCCCTCCCTCTCCGCCATTGTTACTGCGCGTGTGTAGCTCAGCTGGATAGAGTACCTGGCTACGAACCAGGCGGTCGGA
>CAZVDU010000213.1:0-5705 GCA_964625615.1 uncultured Pseudoalteromonadaceae bacterium
AACGGCCAATAGCGGACATTAAACATATTCTTTTACCATGCTAAAATCTTTGTAGGCTGGTTCAGGAACGTTGTCATGAGGCCGATGTGTCCATGAATATGAATGATTTCTCTCCCCCCATATCATCCAGATTAAAGACATTTCATTATTTTCCATGAAACTATCTAAGAGTTCTTTTTTTAGATAGTACATTGAATGCCTATCCTTATCCCCTTTTTCCCAGTAAGAAACATAGTGGCTAGCTTTATCCCCACTCTTAGTAAACAAATCAAATGATTGTGGTTGAGCAATTAACTCCAAATCAATAGCTAGGTTTTTCGTCAAAGACGGTGCATTACCAGCTTCACTATCAGTAACATTTTGCATTAAGCTGCATACTGGCATAATTGCCTTAAAAGTTTTGTATTCTCGGTCTAATTCTTCGTACTCTTCATATTCTTCTAAGGTAACAATTGATAGACCTTCTTCATTCATAACAACATCTACCTTTGGTCTTTTACGAGTAACAGCCTTCTCATTTATAATAAATGAGAAGTCACAAGTATCCAGCCTAGGAAGTGCTGAACTCCAAGGTATTTCGCTAAAAAACGTTTGAGAAAAACTCGGCTTTTCAGGTAGCCAATCTCCACTAATATCGTGTTTGCTGAGAAACTCTAAAATTTCATCTTTTTCCCTTTTCGGTACAAGAAAACTACGAACAAACATGAATGTTTCTCTTTTTAAGTTCTTACTTTCTTGATTAACGTATCCATCTAGTGCGACCCATGCTCCTTCTTCCTCGCCTATTTTCTGCAACTGTAAATATGGTTCAATGTTAGGAAGGGCACCATCTCTTATCCAGTCGGTTGTATCCGCTTTATCGCTCGCCAAAAAATCTATATCTATGAGTTGCTTGGGAGCGATAGGCTCTGAAAAACTTGGATCTATGTTTTGTGCATCAGATCTCCGCCAATTATCATTCTCATCCAAGATGCCTCTATCTTCGAGTAAACCGTGCATTTCATAGTAAGCAATCCAAGAATACTTCTTTCCATATCGGTCCGTTTTTAGTTTTTCGTTCGATCTACGCTCATATCCCTGCCAGTTTTGTATAGACTTTTCTACCTCTTCAAATTTTTCATGCGTCCACCCAAGCTGCTCTACTCGCCATTGTAATTGCGCTCGTACTTTTTGGTATTCTTTGTGATCATAGTTGTAATTGCCGCGGCCAGGAACTAATCGTCCAATTGTGTAATTTTCAAAATCCATTAAGAATGGTGATTGTTTTCTAACGTTAATTCTTTTTTGTCTATTCTTATCTTTCCATTTTTGAGGTAATAATCCATTGATCTTATGATGAAGCTTCCTACCTAAAATGGACTTGATAACGTTGCCGATACGATCACCTTCGTCATTACTGCCTTCTAAGTACTTCTCTCCCCAATCGTTTGCTCTGTCTGCAGAAAAAGGAGGTGATGCTCTTTTCAAATCGCTATCAGAAAAGAAATTAGGCTCATGATACTGAGCTAATTCTATGATCCTCAACGCAAAGTCACGCATGTGATGATGGGTTGTGTAGTACTCGGCTCCTTCTTTAAATATTGCTTCAAATACATTACCGGCAAACCTAAACAACATGCTTTTAGTAAATGAGGGATTATTAGAAATTTTTATACTTAAAGACATTCCAACCCCATAGCTTGCCGCTAACATGCGCTCTGGGACATAGGGATCATTAATTTCAAGAGACTTTATTGTTTCATTAAATAGGAATTCCGGATCACCGATCCCGTACCAATACAAAGCTTTAGTTGTGGCATCACGAAGTTGATAGTTGGTGCTTGTGAGTAACCACTTAATAGCCTTTGCTCTCAAACGATCTGATTCAGAACGATACTTAGTATTCTCTTTCCATGAGGTTTCGAGCAAAGATAGTTCGGGGATAAATCGATTCTTGTCTCTTCCTTGTTCATCACGCATCCACTCAGTCCAATTGAGATCTCTTTTGCTTATCGACATCTTTCGTAAAACAGAATCTAGGAAATCGGCATTTAATGGATGTTTGGGAGCACCTTTCGTAAGCCATAGCCTTGAGAAAACTTTACTTACTTTGTCAGTTTTTTCGTTTATTAGTGAAGCTAACTTATTTACTGTTTCATTATCTAAATGTTCTGCATTCAATTCTGACGCATGAAGCAAAGCCTTCTGTTTGTATGACTCTGGCACATTCTTCCATAATTGCTCGCCGTGCATCCTGCTCGGCACAAGCGCAACTAATGACTTGAATATGTCGTAAGCGAGAGAATGGCTATTTTCTCCACCAAACGCAGACTGTACAAAGGGAGTACTGAACCATTTAAAACTTCTATCCTGCTGAACGTACTTTTTCAGCAAAGCATCAGCAATAATGTGACCACCCAAAGCGTCATAAACAGGCGTAATAACGTATTTCCCCGCTTGTGCAGGATTTCTGAATATAATGCCTTCTTGGGCAAACAAATTGATAATGCTCGCATTCCAATTCCGTGGACTATCATTTATCAGATCCCTGTAGGTTAAATCATCAATTTCCCTGTCTTTACTCTCCCACAATGAAATTCCGAATTGATATATGGCATCCTTGAGTTCTTGAGAAGAGTAGCTAAAGTTTTTCATCGTTGCGATACGATTACAGGTGTTTTGAAGGTGTTCATCAAACAAATGGGCAAGAGATGCTGGAAAATAGTCTACCTCAACAACATCCTCACGCTTAGGGTTTATGACATCACAGAAAATTCTTAAATTTAGAGGGTGACTTAAAAAGCCGGTTGGTATTTCTATACTGCCTTCGCAGACAATTTTGTAGTACTCAAAATATTTATCAATCGCGTCGTACACATCTTCGCCAAATCCTTCACATTCAAACTCCCAAATATCATCGGGCAACGACTGCACAGCAAAAGTTTCTCTTGTTTCTGTTTCATGGTGTGACCAGTAAGGTCTTTTGTGTTCTCCCGTCCGTAAAGTGCATATAACCAGAACATTAGGATAGTTTTTAATTGTAGCTTGGATATAAGAGAGGACATCTTTCCATTCTTTTGGATTTTCAGCTTCATTTAATCCATCAATAACTAAAGGTAAAATACATCTCGCCCTTTTTGCTGCGGCATCAAGAGATGCCAACATCTTATCCATGCTATCCAATGGAGTTCCATTGACTAAATATTGACGTGATAAATCGTGTTGGTTTTGTCCACGATGAAAATTGCGCCCATGTAATAAAATTCCCGCTGGTCTACTTTCTTGCGCAGAACTAAGTTCTGCTGCCATATGCGTTTTTCCACCTCCTGCATCAGCAAGAACCGCCACCATGCCGACATCTAAGTATTCTTCCACCTCGTCAAATAAGCTTTGCGCGATACGCATGTCATCAAGTGCGTTAGTGACCTCTAACGCTATAGTCATATTTTGTTTTCGTAGTAATCTTGGTAAAGAAATCACATCTAAATCAATTAAAAATTTTCGGTTCGAAAGCCATTGCTGAATTACATCTATATCACCTTCCGACAATATTTTATGAAATTGAAGGAGCATTTCGGAGAATTCGGAACATGCTTCAACAAATAGCGTTTGAAGGCTGGCAAGTGTCGAGTCTGTACTTTTCCATACCCCAATAACAGAGGACGCTGAAGATAATCCTTGGCCCAATGCAACCATATCCTGCCAATAATCAGGCTCCCCCAGCATGCGCCTTATTGTTCTTTCAATATCTGTCTTTTGATGAACAGGATTGATCCATCTATCTTTTATTGGAGTTATAGATTCATCATGTCTGGCCTTTAAATCATCTGGTGTAATAACCAGTTCTCCAAAATAAGTACCTCTCAACATGAGAGCTGGGCCAGCCAGATTGTTCTCTATTTCTTCATCGGCCCATAAATGGAGAGAATAAGGATATTTTGAACCCAAGTCTTGGAACCATTTCTGGTCTGATTTACTCAGCGTATAAGGTGTCCATAGTACCCAGTCAGTTAGGTGTGCTAGGTGCTTTAAAGTTTTATCCAAAGAGGCGGTGATTTTGACTTTACTAGCAGCTGTTAAGCTTCCATCTCTCGTTATATCAAATTTCTTGCATTGCCATCCGTACCAGCGGGAAGCATCCCCTAAAGTTGGGCAGTCATTGCTTAAATTAAGGTGGAACTCGACGCCAGGTTGGTTTTTTAATGCGGTAAATTGACCGTATTGAGCCCAATGTGCTCTAACTATACCTCTACATAAATTTTCAAAGTTTATCCGTGAATCACCTGGAAGACTTTCAAAAGAAGACCAATTTATAGACAAAACTATTTTCCTCTCCCATATTCTTCATCTGGGTGGTCATGAGCACTGTATACTTCTACTTTAGCTCCTTGGTGAATTAGTAGTTTCAAAAATACAGATATATCACTCTCTTCCGTTCTAAGTACCAAGTTATTCCCTGCGGCTTCCAAAGATTTTTCATATCGGAACTGCTCTAATTCTTCTGGTGCAAAAATATAAAGATTCTTTTCTCGCAAAACATTCATGACTTCATCAGAAAACCTTCGAGGTCGGTTTTCAAAACCACAATCGACCTTGTCACAAATTTGCTCTGTGATTTCATCAATTAGGTCTTTTGTCTTTTCAGCTTCTTCAATATTCTCAAATTTCCCGACCATAACTAAGTTCATTGAGTGTTCTGATCCATATCCATTCCATATTTTCATAAACGATTTCCTTCATTCTCTTCTCTCAAAACCTGTAAAGCACTCAAGATGTTTTTGTTCTCAATTAAAACGCCATCTTGAGCAAATGAATTCCTCTTGAGTATGCCGTTTGCGTCAATATGTGTGTATGCGCTTATCCCTGTTTCCTTTTCGAATGGCTCACAGACTAAAATCCCCTTAGTATGAGTTTCGCTTATAGCCAACCTGACATTTCCTCGGTAGTTTTGTATCCATGTCTGCATATCAATTTCTGTACTTTTATCTATGCCAGTGCCTTTACCAACAGCCACTTCAGGTAGTAGTAGAAGCTCTGCTGCACCTAAATCATCAGCAATTTGAGCAACTTCATTTAGATCTCTTATGGTTACCGAGTTAACAACAAAGTTTATTCCGAACGGAGACACCTCTTTTAAGAGCCTAATTTTGTTTATTAAACTATCAAAAGAACGGCTTCGAATGCTTTCATATGTATATCCAACTCCATCCATACTTACGCGTACAAAATTTATTTTCCCTGACATTTTATTTATAAGAGCTTCATCTAGTCTATGCCCATGCGTTGTCATCGTAACTGCAAGGCTTGTTTCATCTGCTACAAATGAACATAGCTCAGAAAACTTTGGATATAACGTTGGCTCTCCTCCACCAAATCCGACGCCAATGCAGCCATTTAAATCAAGGGTATGTAACCAACTGGTTAGAAAATTAAAATCAAGGCTAGCTTTGTGTTTAGGGGCATAACAATGAGAGCATGAAAGATCACACGTATTCGTTAAAGCTATAGAAATTTGGCGGGGAGCCTTAGACCAAAGATTAGCAGGAATCTCAACTTCATCAATAAGTGCATTGACACCAGTTTTTCGATCAAAGAAATGTATGCCATCGGGGCCGAATCGAGATTTGTAACTACTTGCGTAAGTCGTAACTTTGTTGTTTGAGTGAATAGACTCCATAACCTCTCTTACATTTATAATATCAACGTCCGCTTTGGGTCGAAAGCAG
>CAZVDU010000214.1:0-5683 GCA_964625615.1 uncultured Pseudoalteromonadaceae bacterium
CAGCACTATTGTGCAGCCTTTGGAATCAGCAACAGGTGGTAGCTTAAAAGGCGCAACACAAGAAGTTCTAGCGGGCCTTACAGCAAGAGAAGCGAAAGTACTAAGAATGCGTTTTGGTATCGATATGAATACCGACCACACGTTGGAAGAAGTGGGTAAACAGTTCGATGTTACACGTGAACGTATACGTCAAATTGAAGCGAAAGCATTACGTAAACTAAGACACCCTAGCCGTTCCGAGCAGCTACGCAGCTTCTTAGATGAGTAATTATACCACCATCAGCTTAAATATTTATTAAGAGTGAAAGGCGCTATCGATATAGCGCCTTTTTTATATGTTCCGTTTTTAGGCTCATTCGAAAGTTCTAACAAAAATTATTCCTTTTATTTGTCGTTATAGTAATCTTCTGCAACAAGAGTTTAAGTACGCGGTAAATCAAGGAATAAAGAGCATGAAAAAAGTCATAATTTCGGTGTTTGTGTTAACACTATCATTTTTTGTCAGCGCACAAACCGACATAGATTCAGAGAAAAAAAAGCTGATCGATGCATTGTTAGAACAAACAGGACAATCAGCCATTGCGATGAGCAAACAATTTTCAGATGCATTCATTCAACAAATGACGAATGTTCTTATACAATCGCAATCTAATGTTGAGCCTAAAGCTTTCGACATTTTGAGAGAAGAGATCACGGCAATCATTGATGAAGAACTCATCACAAAAAGCTCATTTAATGAAATGCTATATCCAATTTACAGCAAGAACTTTAGTGTCGAAGAGCTCGAAAAGATGATCGAGCTTAACAAGACTGAGCTTGGTCAAAAACTCATTCGTGTTATGCCTGTTCTTACTCAAGAGAGCATACAAGCAGGGCAACTATTGGGCCAATCACTAGCACCTATAATCCAACAACGCATAGCTGAACGCTTTGAAAAAGAAGGTATAAAATAAACACTCTCGATTAAAAACATCAATGTTAAGCCCAACACTAATCATCGGTAGTAAAAACTACTCTTCATGGTCGTTTCGTGCCTGGTTAGTGCTCACCAAACTTGGTATTGATTTCGAAGAAATATCGATACCCCTTTTTACTGAAGGGTACAAAGACCAACTACTAAAATATTCTCCGGCCGGCAAAGTTCCAGTCTACTTAGATGGCGATTTCGCTATTTGGGATTCACTCGCTATTTCAGAGTACTTAGCAGAGCTACATCCTCAATTGTGGCCTAAAAATAGGGAAAAAAGAGCCTATGCGCGTTCAGTTGTTGCAGAGATGCACTCGAGCTTTACCGAGTTAAGGAACACTATGCCGATGAATTGCAGAGCAACTGGTCGCTTTATCGATAACACAGACACGCTTATTACCGACATCAATAGAATCAAAACCATATGGACAGACTGTAGAAAAATGAGCACCAACGATGGACCATGGCTTTTTGGTTCGTTTAGTATCGCTGATGCCATGTATGCCCCTGTCGTTTCTCGATTCCATACATACAACGTGTCATGCGAAGGCCTCATTTCTGAGTATATGAATACCGTGTTAAATGATACTGACGTGAAAAAATGGTATCAGGAAGCAAAAGATGAAAAACAAATTATAAAGAATGCTGAAGTAGGCTTGATACCAAATAGCTAATCACACTACTTACCTGAACTTATACTCATCGCACTTTTTAAGCTATTGTTTGGGAGAGAGTTTGTGGTAGTTTTGACACTTGTTATATACGTTACGACATGCTCTACTTTGATGTACTCACTACGATATTGAGTAGTGAAGACAGAACAATAAAAATTTTGGGTTTTATATGACAACGTCAATTTTAATTTGTGACGACTCTTCTTTTGCAAGGCGCCAGATGGCTCGCTCAATTCCTGACGATTGGGATGTATCTATTACTTTTGCTGAAAACGGTGCTGAAGGATTAGAAGTCATCCGCGCAGGAAAAGCGGACCTAACATTTCTTGATTTAAATATGCCTGTCATGGATGGGTATGAGACCATGCAAATAATTAAGGATGATGAACTTTCAACTATGGTCATCGTTGTATCGGGTGACGTACAGGAAAATGCCAAGCGCCGGATGCTTGAAATGGGTGCAATTGACTTCATTCGCAAACCTATCGATATAGACAAACTCCTCAAAACCCTCACCGAATATGGCATTTTTTCGGGTGATGCGGTTCCTCAAAAGCAAGAAGACGAGCTAGAGAGTATTGATAAACTGGACGTGTATCGAGAAATAGCCAATGTAGCAATGGGACAAGCCGGGGAACAACTAGCAAAACTCTTCGGCTTATTCATAAAGCTACCAATACCCAATGTTAATGTGTTAGAAACTAATGAGCTGCACATGGCCATTGCTGAAATCAATCATAATGAGAGTGTTTCAGCTGTTTCTCAGGGGTTTTTAGCGATGGGTATTAATGGTGAGGCGTTTGTCATATTTAATGATTCAAATATGGCGAGTTTGGTTGATTTACTGAAGTATCAAAGCCATCAAGTAAATGATGAACTTGAACTAGAAGCTTTAATCGATGTGTCCAATATTCTTATTGGTACTTGCCTTAACGCCCTATCTGAACAACTACATGTTAAGTTCAGTTTGACTCATCCTATCCTATTGGGTCGACACTTAGACTTAGATCAGATGCTAGAAAGTAATGTATCTAGATGGAACAAAATCGTTGCTATAGAAATCGGCTATTCAGTAGAAGATCATGACATTCATTTTGATTTGTTACTGCTATTTCCTAACTCAGCAATGGACGTGGTATATGAAAAGCTCGTGTCAGTAACGGAGTAATATTGATGACTGATAATAAACTTGCTGAACTCGAAGAAATGCATTGGAAACATGATATTCTTGGTTCTATTGAGGTAGGGATCTTAGTTCTAGATCGAGACTTCAACGTGCAGTTGTGGAACGAATTTATGCAATTCCATAGTGGCATTTTACCTACATCTATTAAAAACAAGCTACTGTTTGATTTTTTCCCTGAAATTGACCGCGTATGGTTTGAGCGCAAAGTACATCCTATTTTTGAAGTTAAAAACCCCGCTTTTATTATTTGGGAACAGCGTCCCTACCTTTTCAAATTTGAACCTAGCAGGCCTGTAACCGCTGCCTATGACACTATGTTTCAAAATATCACCTTATTCCCACTGTCTTCACTGAAAGGGGAAGTTGAGCAGATATGCGTTGTTGTCTACGATGTAACCGATGAAGCGGTCAGTAAAAAACGCTCCGCAGAAGCAAGGCTACGACTGACAGAAATGACACGTATCGATGGCCTCACTAATCTTTATAACCGCCGATATTGGGAAGAACGCTGTATTCAGGAATTCAAACGGGCACAACGTAATGAAAGTCATGCTTCCTTGATTATGCTCGATATTGATCACTTCAAGAAGGTCAATGATACTTTTGGACACCCAACAGGTGATCAGGTTATCAAAGAGATGTCAGCAATCATCAAACGAGCAACACGAGAGACCGATATTGCAGGGCGCTACGGTGGCGAGGAGTTTAGTATTATTTTGCCAGAAACAGATACACTCTCAGCGCAACAAGTCGCAGAGAGAATACGTCGACTTGCATCAAAAAAGGTTGTAGAACATGATGGACAAGAAGTGAGCTTTACTGTAAGCCTTGGAGTCTCCCAACTCAAGTCTACTTTTACCGAACATACCACATGGATTGAATCTGCAGATCAATGCCTTTATCAAGCTAAGAATGCGGGCCGTAATCGCTCCGTTGCCAATTAAGAAAGTATTATTAATAAATAATCAAAACAACACTAAATGGATGATTAAGTATAAGCAGAGCTCATGCTAAATGAAGCAACTGCATACATTTAGGTCTGCTTTTTACTGCTAGTAGAAATATACCGCCAGCCCATTATGAAAGCCTCTTAAGAAAAGTGCCCTGATTTACTTGTGACCCACAAATTGAGTTAACAAAGAAAAACTAAAACCAACGGGGCAGGATTGCCCCATTGATTCCTTAACACCATAACCATTTAAGCATGCCTCACCTATCCAAAATCAAATCACAAGTATTGACTAATACATATAAATTCCAAAGATAAGCCATGCTGACCAATAGAGCAGTAATATGGCGAGCCTATTATTTTTATCTCTCAGTTATTGTCCTAATAATGCGAATCCTATCGTCAGGTACGCGCCAACACTGGCAAAGAAGGAAACAGTACGCAATCCGGGAATAGCAAAGGTATAACCGACATTGTGTACAATCCTTGAGAAGAAGAAGACCATACTGGCGGTGGCTGTTGCTGGTGTATTCGCATCAGTCAGATGCGCAACGACGACTAGTGGCGCAAACACCATTAAAGTTTCTATATTATTGGTGTGTGCCATTCGCAAGCGTGTCGCCCACCCTGCCATAACAGAGCGATCATCAGGATAACTGATGGCTTTTATCAGGCCACGCACAATAATGAGGTTGAGGATATAAGGCAACCATATTACACCGGTGTAGATGGCCGTATAAGTGAGATAAGTCAGTTCAGTCGTCATATTGGTATCCTTGAAATTGTTTTTTGTTTTAAAAAGTACCTGTCGATAAAATCGGGACAGACTAAATCAACGCGGTCAGAGTAAACGATAGTTAAAATTCCTTACTCTGACAATTATTGGAACAGAACTTACCCAATTACCAATTAACATCCGATAACTGGATTAAATTAGAATGCGATAGTTCAAGTGTTGAGAAGATAGTTCATCAATATTGAGTTTGGGAAGTAAGTTTTGCGTCAAAGCATATAATACGTCAGAGTTAATACTGGAAGAAAACAGGCTTAATGTGACAAACGCCACACCAGCAATTGCTCCTTTAGCGTGCCGATCATGTTTCCCATAGCAACCTTTCCCTATAAGTGCATAACCATACTCTCTTGGCATGCTTTGCGCGAAACCGCTCTCATCAAGGTAGATGATTTGCATTCCATGACATTTATGTTCATCTATCCCTATAGAAAATGCTTATCAGGCCTTTGTACAAGTTTTAGTGCGGCGAAGTGCTTTTTAAATACTAGTTTTTAGTCGCTTCAACGCATAATGAACCGTTGCTTGGCGCACTTTAAGATGTTTTTCGCACTCCCATAGGTAACCGTCTGGAAATTTTTCAACACCATCTTTAAGGGCTTCCATATCAACTTTATAAACACATCTGTTCCTACCAATCGAAAAGTCAACTTCTTGACAAAGGGAATCACAAAAAAATAACAAGGAGTCATAAACTACTCTTTTACAATGCTTATTTTAGTTACAATTTTGTGATAATTATTTTGACACATGTATAGATAAATTACCAAAAGAAAATTACTGTACCTACGTTAATGCAAATTGACAATAAACCCGCCATCAAGATGTCTAACAAGCTGTAGCTTGCTAAGGAATGACGGATAGCTAAAGAAATCAAATAATAGGTACAAGCTATGTTTACACATAACATTATCTCCAAATCCGTAAAAATTGCACTCATTGGCCACCTTGTTGTTGGTGCTTATGCCCTGCCAGCTTATGCACAAGAGCAAGAAAATACACAACCTGTAGAACGCATTGCTGTTACAGGATCACGACTCAAACGTGCTGAGTTTTCAGAGGCAGCTCCAGTGCAAGTATTAGATATTGATACTGCCGTAAAATCAGGTGTTAC
>CAZVDU010000215.1:0-5678 GCA_964625615.1 uncultured Pseudoalteromonadaceae bacterium
CCAGCTGAGCTACTTAGCCACTATGGGCACTCCTTTTGAGTGGCGCGTATTATGCGGATTACGCCTTAGGTCGTCAACCGTTTTTTAGCTCAATTTAGCCAAAAAATTACAGTTGAATATTTACTGAACAAAAATAGGATTAATGACGTGAAATATGCTTTATATATATCGGAAATAAAAAAGCCAGCTGACAGCTGGCTTCCTATTTAATGTGATTTATGTTTCTAGACATTAAACCTGAAATGGATAACATCGCCGTCTTTTACTAAGTAATCTTTCCCTTCCAAGCGCCACTTGCCGGCGTCTTTAGCACCTTGTTCACCCTGGAATTCTATGTAGTGATCATAACTGACGATTTCAGCCCGAATAAAGCCTTTTTCAAAATCAGTATGTATTTTTCCGGCAGCTTGTGGGGCAGTTGAGCCTTCTGGATATGTCCAAGCACGCACTTCTTTTACACCAGCGGTAAAGTATGTTTGGAGAGTTAACAAACTGTAGCCACCACGAATAACGCGATTTAACCCCGGCTCATCTAGTCCCATCTCTTCTAGAAACTCATCGCGCTCTTCATCATCGAGTTCGGCAATTTCTGACTCAATAGCCGCGCAGACTGCAACGACTACCGCGTTTTCTTCTTCGGCGATGGAACGAACTAAGTCTAAGTAATGATTATTTTCGAAGCCATCTTCATTCACATTGGCTACATACATTGTTGGCTTGAGGGTCAGCATATTCATATAGCTGATAGCTTCTAATTCTTCTTTACTTAAATCTACACCGCGAAGCATCTTACCTTCATCAAGATGTGGTTTGATTTTTTCTAGAACTTTAAGCTCAAATTTAGCGTCAGCATCTCCACCTTTTGCTTTTTTTGCAACACGATGTAATGCTTTTTCTGTCGTCTCTAAGTCAGCTAATGCCAATTCTGTATTAATGGTGTCAATATCGTCACGAGGATCAACCTTACCGGCGACATGAATAATATTATCGTCCTCAAAACAGCGAACAACATGGCCAATTGCATCGGTTTCTCGAATATTGGCTAAGAATTTGTTGCCTAAACCTTCACCTTTCGATGCACCAGCGACTAAACCAGCAATATCGACAAACTCCATCGTTGTGGGAATAACACGCTCAGGGCTAACAATGTCGGCTAATGCATTCAAGCGTGTATCAGGAACAGGGACTACACCAGTATTGGGCTCTATGGTACAAAAAGGAAAATTGGCGGCTTCGATGCCAGCTTTTGTCAGTGCATTAAAAAGAGTTGATTTACCCACATTTGGTAAACCAACAATGCCACATTTGAATCCCATGATTAACCCTCAGCTTTAAATGAATGCAGACGATTCATGGCTTTTAGCATGTCGTCTTTAATTAAAATGTCGGTACAGCGAACCGCTTCGTCTATCGCTGCGTCCATTAATTGTTGGTCGTTCGCGGGTGCTTTACCAAGAACATAACCCGTTACTCGGCTTTTATGTCCTGGGTGACCAATGCCTATACGCAAACGATGAAAATCTTTGTTGTTACCCATGCACTTTACAATATCTCTAATACCATTTTGGCTAGAGCTGCCGCCCTTTTTAAGTTTAGCGACGCCAGGAGGTAAATCGAGTTCGTCGTAGGCGACAAGGATTGATTCAGCCGGGATTTTAAAGAAGTTAGCTAAAGCACCGACTGCTTGACCACTCTTATTCATAAAGGTGGTTGGATACAATAAACGAATGTCTTTATTAGCGACTGATATTTTGCCAGTGTAACCGTAGAACTTAGTATCGAGTTTGAGTGTGCAGTGATGAGAAGAGGCGAGGTGATTTAGATACCAAGCCCCTGCATTATGACGGGTATGTTGATATTCAGGACCTGGATTTCCCAAGCCCACGATAAGTTGAATATCAGACAATGAGGATTATTCCTCTGACGCTTCGCCGTCTTCGGCTGCTGCGTCTGCGTCGTCAGAACCCCCTTTAGCAGCTTTAACAGTAACAACAGCTAAGTCATGGCTTTCACCTTTAGCAAGTTCTACTAATGTTACACCTTCTGGAACAATTAAATCAGATAAGTGTAATGTTTGACCAAGCTCTACTCCAGAAACATCAACTTCGATGAACTCAGGCAAGTTAGCAGGTAAACAACTAATTTCAACATCATTCATGTTGTGCTCAGCATGGCCACCGTGAATTTTGATAGAGTCCGCTTTGTCTTCATTAATGAAGTGCAAAGGAACGTGTGTAGTAATGGCATGTGTAGCATCGACGCGCAAGAAATCAACGTGCATGATTTTTGGTTTGTACGGGTGACGTTGCATATCTTTAACGAGAGCTTCAACTTTTTCGCCGTCGATATCTAGTGTTAGAACGTGGCTGTAGAAAGCTTCGAATTCTTGAGCTTGCAATAACTTATTGTGCTCAAGTGTTAAAGATACCGGCTCTTTTTCAGCGCCATATAAGATCGCAGGAACTTTGTTAGCGTGACGTAGGCGGCGGCTCGCACCTTTCCCCAAGTCAGTACGAACGACTGCGCTCAAATTAAAAATTGCATCAGACATTAAGTAGTCTCCAAATAATGATTAAATTTAGGGTTTTTGCGACCAAAACCCTACACACCCCTCGAAAAGGGCGGCGCATTCTATCATTGAGACCCAGTACGTACAAGAAATGTTTAGTTGAAAATTATATCTGATCCCATGAGTATGAATAGCTAAAATCAGTTTTACCCCAATTCTCTGATGATGGTGGCTAAAACGGGCTGAATAGCGATTAAGTTGGGGTTTTTACTTTGACTAGATAATGCGAATAAACTGTAAATAAAAGCCCTTGTGTTATGTAGTTTTGAGAGTCCTTCTTCACTTTTGTAAACACTATTCCAATCTTCAAATGGTGAGGGGTTTGCTATTTTATTCAGGGTGTTAGCTATTTCTTCTTCTGTTTGTTCTCCTCTCAAGGCGATATAGGCGAAAGCCGTAGCTAACCTTTTAGGCTCACCATGAATATATGAATGTCCATTTGTAGGTGAAACTTGTTGGTTGATAGCTTCTAAAAGCTGATTTAGTTGCTCTTTAGATATGCTTTCGTTTAGCGCCAGTTGTAGAAATATGTCGGATGTATGAGCAACGGCGTGACGCCAACCATCTTTATCATTAAAACCACGATAGTCTGTAATACTCGACATATATTGAGTCGATACATCGACCGCTCTTTGACGTTCTTGTTCAGAGAGGTAAGGCGTTATGCGGTCAACTCGTACCACTTCAGACATCACTAATGACGCAAAAGGTTGAACAAAGTTGTTCTGATCTTGATTAGCATTAGCGAGTAAAGTCGTTAATGACTCAAACAGTGTTTTTATCGTTTGTTCTTCAAGTTGTTGATTGCGTAGCCAATGGCTTAACCCTTCATAGATGACGCCGTCACGAATTTCCGGAGCCTCATGACCTAAGCAAGATAAAAACTTGATAGCGACCTGATTACGCTTTTTCTCATTCTCAATAACAAACTGTTCTGCTTTAAGCTCAGTTAGGTATCCATGTGAGAAATTTGTTTCACAAGTTTCTGCATAAGCTATCGAAGGGATAATAATTAATAAGGCAAAGAAAAATCGAACTGCATTTACATTGATCATACTGAAGGTACTCTATGTTATATCATTGAAGCCTGTATGCTGCGTGTGTCTATACTATTTATAATAGATATTGATTAACTAAGTGTTCTTTCTGTTTTTTAGTTAGTGCTTTTATCTGGATTTCCCTTTTCAACGCAACTGATCTGTTTTCGACTTGCTCTGACCAAACCAAGCCAACAATAGTTTTTCCTCTAAACCACTTAGCACCTTTGCCTGACTGATGCTGTGAAAAGCGTCTGTCAAGATCATTGGTAGAACCACAATATAAAGCATTGTTTTGTTCCACTCGTATAAGGTATACGAACCAAGGTTTGCATTTTGCTATATCGTTCAATGATGTGATTCAGATTATGTTTGTTACTATGGACTATTATAACACCTAAAAACTCACTATTCGGAGCGATATTCATTTGGAAACTGTTGCCTTATTTGTTGACGTGCAAAATATCTATTACACAACACGTCAAGCGTTCAAGCGTAATTTTGACTATAACCAGTTTTGGGCGCAAGCAACCGAAAAGCGAGAGGTCGTTGGCGCATTTGCTTATGCGATTGCGCGTAACGATGATAAACAGAAGCAGTTTCAGAATATTTTGAGAGCTATTGGTTTTGAGGTGAAATTAAAACCCTATATCCAACGTGCTGACGGATCAGCGAAAGGAGACTGGGATGTAGGCATCACCTTAGATGTTGTTGAATTTTCATCAAAAGCCGACAACATTGTGCTCGCATCCGGTGATGGTGATTTCGATATGTTAGTCAGTCGAATTATCCAAAACTATGGTGTTAATGTTGAAGTTTATGGTACCGAACAACTTACCGCCAATTCTCTGATTAATGCTGCAACACGCTATGTACCTATTGAAGGGGGGTTATTGTTGTAGGGATTTATTCAGTTATATAAATTATAAGTAGTTATCTCTTTTTTTAAATGTATGGCTACAGCTTTTTACAAGGACTGACCCCTGTTGAATTTAAGATGCTTTATTAAGGGAGCTTTAAATGTCTTTTAGAATCAATTGATCAAGGGCGTTTTTGTATTGTTCACTGCGGGATCCGCAGCTCTCACTAATACAAAAAAACCGCCATCAAGGCGGTTTTTTATGGCAAGTTAAGTGTTTAGTACTCAAACATCGCTGAGATTGACTCTTCGTTGCTAACGCGACGTATCGCTTCAGCAAGCATATCTGCTAACGTTAGCTGCTTAACTTTCTTCAATTTTCTCATCTCTGGTGCAAGAGGGATACTGTCTGTCACTATAACTTCATCAATGACTGATTCGGCTATGTTTTTAACAGCATTACCTGAGAAAATAGGGTGTGTTGCGTAGGCAAATACACGGTTCGCACCATGCTCCTTCAGGGCAACAGCAGCTTTACATAAAGTGCCACCGGTATCGATCATATCATCTACAATGACGCAATCTCTGCCTTCAACATCACCAATAATGTGCATGACTTGTGACACATTTGCTTTAGGGCGACGTTTGTCGATGATGGCTAAATCTAGGTCGTTCATGAGCTTCGCAAGTGCTCTTGCTCTGACGACACCACCAATATCGGGCGATACGACAACTGGGTTGTCAAGGTCACGTCGTTTGAGATCTTCCAGCAATATAGGCGTACCAAATGCATTATCAACGGGTACGTCGAAAAAGCCTTGGATTTGCTCAGCATGAAGGTCGATAGTGAGTACGCGGTCAACGCCAACATTCGATAAGAAGTCAGCAACAACTTTTGCGGTAATAGGCACACGTGCCGATCTAACACGTCTATCTTGGCGGGCATATCCAAAATATGGCATAACAGCTGTGATACGACCTGCAGATGCTCGACGCAAGGCGTCGATCATGACAATCAACTCCATCAAGTTATCATTGGTAGGAGAACAGGTAGATTGAAGGATGAATACATCCGATCCCCGCACATTCTCATGGATTTCAACACTAATCTCTCCGTCACTAAAACGACCAACGCTGGCATGTCCTAGTTTCGTATAGAGGCGATCAGCAACTTTCTGGGCAAGTTCTGGTACTGCGTTACCAGCAAAAAGTT
>CAZVDU010000216.1:0-5672 GCA_964625615.1 uncultured Pseudoalteromonadaceae bacterium
ACCTTAGGCCGGAAGTTTTGCGTCCCTAACTTTTATTAGGTTTGCCTTTTTCAACCTGCCTATTAAAGATAGTCCGGTATGGCTTGAAGTTAAAGAGTTTGAAGACATGCGTGTTTATGCAAAAGCATAAAATTTTATACCTAAAAGCTTTAATCTTTCGATACATAACTCACTTCCTAATCGAATAAATTGAATAATGTGATAGGTATTTATTGTTTTTATTAATCATAAAAACCTGACTATAATAAGCCCACTTAAACAAAACAGCGTTTATATTGATTATTCAATTCATATTTAGAAGGTGATTTATGACAACTCAACATCCTGAAAACCCGAATTTTGAAAATAAAACTGGCCAGTCAGTGCCTGATGTAACTTTTGTCATGCGTGAAAATGACGAGTGGGTCAAACGCACTTCTAACGATATATTCTCTGGCAAGACAGTGGCTGTTTTCTCACTTCCTGGTGCGTTCACGCCAACTTGTTCGTCCACCCATTTACCGCGTTATAACGAATTAGCATCGACATTGAAAGAGTCTGGTGTTGATGAAATTATCTGTATGTCAGTGAACGATACCTTTGTTATGAATGCATGGTTAGCAGATCAAGCAGCAGAAAACATTACAGTCATTCCTGATGGAAACGGTGAGTTCACTGAAGGCATGGGGCTACTTGTTGATAAAGCAGAACTTGGTTTTGGAAAACGTAGCTGGCGTTATTCTATGTTGGTGAAAGATGGTGTTATCGATAAAATGTTCATTGAACCTGATTTACCAGGTGACCCATTCGAAGTGTCTGATGCTGATACTATGTTGAATTACATTAATCCAAATGCGTCAACGCCAGAGCCAGTATTGATTTTCTCTAAACCAGATTGTCCTTTCTGCGCCAAAGCGAAAGCAGCATTACAAGCACAGGGTTACGCATATGATGATGTACAAGTAGGTAAAGATGTATCTTTATCCGGCTTACGAGCTGCTAGCGGCAAGGATACCGTGCCACAAATATTCATCGGTGGTAAGCATATTGGTGGTAGTGAGGAGCTTGATAGCTTTTTGAATGCTTAACCTTTAATAAATTGCTATAACACATTAAAGAGTCGCAATTGCGGCTCTTTTATTTTGCGTTGGATAAATTAAAAATAATCTCTCTTAACCATAACAGAGCTGCATTCTGTTCAGCATGCTCATGCCAATATAGGTTCGTCATAACTGGGGTCAAGCCCATTGGCAAAGGCAGTAGTGTCAAATTTTCGTTCAATAGCTCTTTTCCTATCGTTTGAGGGACAGTCAGTAATAAGTCTGAATTCATTAATATACTGCGTGTCGCATAAAAGTTTTGGCACCTTAAACTGATATTTCTGATAACGCCTTGTTGTTGAAAGATGAAGTCTTCGATGGCTGGCCCACTTGCTCGATTAGACACGCTGATATGATTGGCATTCAAATAAGCTTCTTTCGTATTGTTTTTCGTGAAGAAGTGCTCCTTTCGTACCAAGATACAAAAAACGTCTTCCAAAAGTGGTTTATGACAGATAGGCGCTTTAAGCGGGATTGCGACATTTATCGCTAAATCGATTTGTCCCGTTGTGAGTTCTCTGGCGATAAATTGTCGCTCAACTTTAATGCTTGAAAACTGAACAGAAGGTGCAAACCTACTTATTTCCTGTACTAATGCGGGAAGAATTGCGGGCTCAAGTGCATCGTGAATACCAATGTGAAAGTGCTGTTGACTGGTTTTTGGATCGAACTCATGCCACTGACTCAACGCCTGTCTCAGGCCATTTAAGTTTTCAATCAGCAGTGGAGCTAGTCTTTCACAGGCTGGAGTTGGTAACATCCTATTCTGGACGCGCTGAAATAATGGATCATTTAAGCACTCCCGTAATCGTTTTATCGCATGGCTTACAGCAGATGGTGTAATGAATAGGGTTTCTGCCGTACGACTCATATTCTGCTCTAAATACAGGCTTTCAAATACCTTTAGTAAATTCAGATCTAGTTTTTGTATGGATGTGAGCTCTGCCATAGTTCTCTATCTAACTGTGAATTTGGTTCATAGTGTGATGGTACTATATTTCATTTCTTTCATTATTCAAGGTGAGCTAGTATAGATTTATCTTAATGACTTCGGATGCCTATTATGGATTTTTCACATAACGCAAAGACCAAAGACTACCTAACTCGCTTACAAGCTTTTATGCAGGAACATATTGAGCCTATTGAAGAACAGGTTTATGCAGAAATGCATGAGCTTAATCCGACGGGCGATTGGACTCAGTGGAAAATGCATCCAGTCATGGAACCATTAAAGCAAAAGGCTAAAGATGCTGGCTTATGGAACCTGTTTTTGCCAGACAACGAACTCGCTGAAGGTTTGACCACACTTGAATATGCACCCTTAGCAGAACAAATGGGACGTTGCTTATTCGCTTCTGAAGTTTTTAATTGTAGCGCACCAGACACTGGCAATATGGAAGTGCTTTATCATTTTGGAAATGAATCTCAAAAGAAAGAGTGGTTAACCCCCTTGCTAAATGGTGAAATTCGCTCTGTCTTTGGCATGACAGAGCCTGATGTAGCTTCATCAGATGCAACCAACATGGCAGCGACCATTGACGTTGATGGAGACGAACTTGTCATCAATGGTAAAAAGTGGTGGAGCACGGGTTTAGGTCACCCCAATGCCAAAGTTACTATCTTTATGGGCTTGTCTAATCCAGAGAATGATAAACATAGTCAACACAGCATGGTTATTGTACCGCTTGATACACCTGGGATTGAGATTAAACGAATGTTGAGCGCCTACGGTGATTATGACGCACCCTCTGGCCACGGTGAGATGCACTTTGCCAATGTACGGGTGCCTAAAGAAAATCTGATTATGGGACTCGGTAAAGGTTTTGCAATTGCACAAGGACGACTTGGTCCCGGACGTATCCATCATTGTATGCGTGCTATTGGTGGCGCTGAAAAGGCACTTGAACTTGCAATGAAGCGCAGCCTGACACGCACAGCTTTTGGTAAGCCATTGTTTAAATTAGGCGGCAATTCGGAACGCATTGCTGAAGCGCGTATGGCCATTGATCAGGCGCGCTTGCTCACATTGAATGCTGCGTGGAAAATCGATAATGTTGGCGTAAAGCATGCTATGACTGAGATATCTGCGATTAAAGTTGTTGTACCTAAAATGTTAGGTGATGTGGTTGACATGGCTGTGCAAATACATGGCGGTGCAGGTATGTGCGAAGACTTCCCTCTGGCGCGATACGCTGCGGCTGCTAGAGCATTAAGATTAGCGGATGGGCCCGATGAAGTGCATAAAGGTATGGTGTCTCGTATCGAACTCAAAAAATATACAGGATAAGCTGTGGCTACTTCGCAAACTAAGCCGGGGAATCATCAAACTGATGTGTTTGATAAAGCGGGTGATGTTCGCTCTGGGGAGGAACTCGAGCTTTCCAAACTTGATCCTTGGATCAAAGCATTATGTCCTGAATTAACGGGCACACCTAATGTTACGCAATATTCAGGTGGCGTGTCCAATTGGACTTACTGCCTTGAATACCCCGAGAAATCGCTGATTCTAAGACGGGGCCCTGACGGTACGAAAGCTAAAGGTGCACACGATATGGGGCGAGAGTTTAGGCTCCAGCAAGCGTTAAAACCTACCTACGGATATGTGCCGGGTATGGTTGGCTATTCTAACGACGAAAGCCTCATTGGCGCAGAGTTTTACGTTATGGAAAAGCTTGATGGTGTTATTCCTCGTAAGAACTTGCCTAAGTCTCTGCAGATTAATGAGACAACCACAGCCAAGCTATGTACGAACGCCATAGATAGCTTGATAGCGCTTCATCAAGTCGACTACAAAACTGCCGGACTTGATCATTTGGGGAAAGGTAAGGGCTATACTGAAAGACAAATAAGCGGTTGGACTGACCGTTATCAAAAAGCAAAAACATGGAATGTGCCGTCAGGTAAATTTGTGACGAATTGGTTGGCTAACAATTTGCCTGCAAAAGAGCATATTTGTATTACACACAATGACTTTCGCTTTGATAATCTTGTGCTCGATCCCAATGATGTCACTCGTATTATTGGTGTGCTCGATTGGGAATTAGCTACACTAGGCGATCCCTTGATGGATTTAGGTAACAGTTTGGCCTATTGGGTAGAAGCAGAGGATGACTCGCTGATGCAATCGACGCGCAAACAGCCGACGCACCTTAAAGGAATGATGACACGCAAAGAAGTTATTAATTACTACGTTGAGAAAAGTGGGTTCGAATGCGAGGACTTTTCTTTTTATGAGGTCTACGGCTTGTTTCGACTGGCAGCTATCGCTCAGCAAATCTATTACCGTTATTATCATGGACAAACACGTAATCGTGCCTACAAAAATTATTGGATATTCATTCATTACTTGTTGAGGCGTTGCAAGAAAATTATCAAGAATCGATAACAATAACGTTAGGGTCAAGAGGCCCTTGAAAAGGGGAAATAACGAAAAATGACTCGACAAAATATATTAATTACGGGCGCTAGTTCTGGTTTAGGTAAAGGTATGGCGCTTGAACTTGCGAAAAAAGGCAGGAATCTAGCACTATGTGCTCGCCGTACCGAGCGCTTGGAAGAATTCAAAGAGGAACTCAACAAAGCCTACCCCGATTGTAAGGTTGTTATTCGCTCGTTAGATGTTAATGATCATGATCAGGTCTTTGAGGTTTTCAAAGCTTTTAAACAAGATTTAGGACAAATAGACAGAATTATAGTCAATGCGGGCCTTGGTAAAGGCGCCTCTATCGGTAGTGGCTACTTTCATGCTAATAAACAAACCGCTGTCACTAACTTTGTGTCTGCTGTTGCTCAGTGTGAAGCCGCTATGGAAATATTTAAAGAGCAAAATTCCGGACACCTAGTGACTATCTCGTCTATTAGTGCTTTCCGTGGATTCAGACGCGCAATGACAGTTTATGCTGCCACTAAGGCTGCGTTAACCTCTCTCAGTGAGGGTATTCGCATTGACGTAAGAGGTACGCCAATCAAGGTGACTACCTTGCACCCAGGTTTTATCCGGAGTGAGCTTAATGAAAAAGTGAAAAAAGTCCCGTTTATTGTAGACACAGAAACGGGGTGTCGCTCGATGGTTAAAGCGATGGAGCGTGAGTCAGCCAGTGCGTTCTGCCCCGCATGGCCATGGGCGCTTGTTGTTCCTATTCTTCGAATAGCACCATTGAGTTTGGTCGCTAAGATGAGCTAACTTAGTAACCTTTTAAGCGTCATTCTAGTCAGTGCGAAAGGTGGTTCTTAAGTGGTTGCTGACTAGTTTCCCTTTCTATTTTCTTTGTAATTGAGTTGTGCGGGTTGGCAATAGCGTGATGCTCGACTACTTTTCTGCCTATGTTCGCTAATTTCTGATGTTCTGGTAGTACAAGTCTAAAGACAGTATTGCTATTCGGCTGACGATATTGACCGACAATAGCGTCAGATTGCACTATTACCGCAGAATCCCCCTCTACAATACGCTGGTGGTTTTCAAGGATAGCTATACCTATGAGCATGCCTACAATAAAGGTCCCCAAAAACGCTGTAACAACTTTGAATTTATGCAACATTTATACTTCTCTGAGAATGATGCGGACTATAGAGAGTAAGAGGCATTATACGTAC